>JBIPNA010000481.1:0-2512 GCA_044375665.1 Catalimonadaceae bacterium | reverse complement strand
CGAAACCGGATAAAAACGCAAAGCAGGAATTACCAGCCTTCAGAAAAGCTCCCCCGGGAATGTTTTTTGTTAAGGAAGGGTTGTTTCTGGCAGGGATGCAGGCTTCGCCAATGCTGGTCAATTTTTCCATTGTCAACCATACCGACTACCAGGTTTTTGTGGTGATTTATAAATTGGGCAGGCCCGTGAATCAGTTTTTATCGCAAATGATTCTGGAGCCCAAATCACATCAGCCCCTGCCAGGAGCTTTACCCCTTCAGGAAACAAACCATCTGGTCGGGCTTGCATTTCAAATGGTTTACTTCCATCCCGAACAAGGCGATCCACCTGCTCCAAAAGAGTTTCGTTTTGCTTTTTCCAAAGTTGAGTGGCCGAAAACGAAAACCAGGATTCCGATTTTAGACAAAGAAGGATTTCTCCTTCAATTGGATGCCCGCCCGGTAGACATCAAGCCGGAAGTTTTGAGGGAAAAAATGCTGGAACCAAAAAATATTGTCCAGACACCTTCCCTGAAAATTAAAGGCATTGAATTCAGAGAGGTTGATCTTCATATTGAAAAAATAAGACCTGATTATGGCGATTTACCGGCCTCGGAAATTCTGACCATTCAGTTGCAGACTTTTGAAAAGGAACTCGACCGGGCTATTGCCGATGGTGTCGGTCGTTTGGTGGTCATTCACGGAATCGGATCAGGTACGCTCAAAAATGAGGTCCAGAGACGGGCTGGAAGCCACAGCCAGGTGAAATTTTTTAAGGATGCCCGCAAAGAAAAGTTCGGCTATGGGGCTACAGAATTGCAATTATAAATAGCTTCTTCTCCACTGACCTGTCATCCGGATTTGGCGAACGCCTCCGGATATGCTTTACTTTGGCCCCGATTTCGCTCCATGGAAAACATCAAAACTCTTTCGATTGTCATTCCGGCCTACAACGAAGGCCCCACCATTCATCGAATTCTCGACCGGATTCAGGCGGTTAAGGTGGTGGGAGGAATCGACAAAGAAGTCATCATCGTAAATGATTGTTCAAAAGACAATACCGAAGAGTCCATCCACAGGTATCGGGATCAAAACCCTGGTATGAATATCCAGTACTTCAAACATGAAGTTAATAAGGGGAAAGGTGCTGCCCTGCATACCGGAATTTCGAAAGCCACCGGCGAGGTTCTGGTTATTCAGGATGCAGATCTGGAATATGATCCGGAAGAGTACAATATTCTGATTGCCCCCATTCTCCGTGGAGATGCAGATGTGGTTTATGGCTCCAGATTTATGGGAGGAAATCCGCACCGGATGCTTTTTTTCTGGCATACCATAGGGAATAACTTCCTGACCTTTTTGTCCAATATGTTTTCCAACCTCAATATGACGGATATGGAAACCTGTTACAAAATGTTCCGGACCCGGATTATTCAGGAAATTGATTTGAAAGAAAAGCGGTTCGGTTTTGAACCAGAAGTCACTGCGAAAATTGCCCGGGTACCCAAAATCCGGATTTACGAAGTAGGTATTTCCTATTATGGCAGGACATACGAAGAGGGTAAAAAAATTGGCTGGCGGGATGGATTCCGGGCTATTTATTGTATCTTAAAATACAACCTTTTTTCCAGGTAAATTTCCCTTCAGGGAGCCGGTGGTCCTTCTGAGCGACGCTGGAATAAAGAAAGCAGGTGTTTGCGGTCTTTTTCATCGATGGCCAGTAAAAACACAAGAACAGTCGTGCCAACAATTCCGTAAAAAAAGTTCTGCTGAAAAAAGTGGAAAGCTGCAGGCAATCCGTTCTGGTAATAGCGAATAAGGCCTACCAGGATATAAATCCCGAGGAGCCCCTTGAAAAGAATCCATCCGGAATTGAAAATTTCATCAAGGCCCGACTCGCGGAAAAAATGGGACTTACCTACAGCCTCAATCAGTAGTCTTTTCATGATCCACATGCAGCCCGCACATAGCAGAATGGAAAACCACTCCAGATCTGCAAACCGTTCGAATAGAAAATAATCGTACAGGCCATGGGCAAAAACCCCAAAGGCATATCCGGTGAAAACGAATAAAACCCGGATCCAGGGGCTGAATTTCAGGCTCTTCCACAAGAAATATCCAGGTAAGACGGCGTAAAAAATATGGCCGGAAATACAGAGTAATCCACGGATGTGCAGCACATTAACGCCATAAATACCGGCATACATTATGTTTTCGATGCTGGCAAAGCCTATGGCGGATAAGGCGGGGTACTTAAGGTAGTCTAAAGATTCGTTTACCCAACCACGAAAACGAAGTGCCAGCAGAAAGGGTATTAATTTCACAAACTCCTCAACTGCGGCAACCCTGAGCAGCGCAAATTGAAATAGTTCAGTGCCGGAACTTTCCTCAGAGAGGCTTCTGAGAAAGGGACTAAGGCCGACAATAGGGGCAACCAAAAGGGGAGAAATGGCACCCAGGCCCAGGCAAAAAACGGTTGGCTTCCAGCCTTCAGGCTCGAAAATATCAATTTGTCGAAAAAAACGAAGCCAAAC
>JBIPNA010000116.1:0-9737 GCA_044375665.1 Catalimonadaceae bacterium | reverse complement strand
ACCATCCATATCCGATTTGACATTCGAAACCGGGACGATGGCCAAAAAGGCGTGGTCGTGGAAATTTTTCTTCCAATCCAATACAATGCAACCGATTAAAGTCAGTCTGATCGAAGACGAGCCCCAAAGTCTGGCCTTTTTGCGCAATCTGGTTCAATCCTTTGGGAGCCCGTACACCCTGGTTTCAGAAACCGGGAATGTTTCGGATTCGGTGCTGGAACTTCGGAAGTGGCAACCGGACATCCTTATTTCTGACATTCAAATTCACGATGGCACCATTTTCGATGTATTGGAAAAGGCCGGTGACAACCTCAAATGCCTTGTGCTTTTAACGGCTTATGAGCACTATGCCATTCGGGCCATTAAATACAGCGCCATCGATTATTTGTTAAAACCAGTAAACCCAGAAGAACTCAGGGAGGCTATGGACAAGTGTGTCCGCCAACTGGAATCGCTGCATCTCCATCCGGTCAGCCAAATCCATTTTCTTCGGGCCCAGGCGGGGCAGAACCATGCCCATGCCCAAGGAGACATTCTTGTCAACTCAGACCAAACCATCCATCGGATCCGGCAGGATAAGTTGTTGTATTGCAAAGCAGACCGGAACTACACTGAGTTTCATCTGGATGGCGAAAAAATGGTGGTCAGCTCCAGAACGCTTCTGTTCTATGAGCACCTTTTAGATCCTACCCTCTTTTTCCGGATCCACTTGTCCTTTATTGTCAATGCGGCCTTTGTTGAGAAATTCATCAAAGGCAGGACAGGTTATGTGGTGATGAAAAACGGAGATGAAATTGATGTGGCTTCCCGTAGAATGAAGTTGTTTTCCTCCTTTTTGAAGAAAAGATAACTTCTTCCTGGGAAGTCCGGATTGCTCAGCCAAACCCCAACCGATGGTAAAAAAAAGCCTGACCACAGCCAGGCTTTTTAATGAAATGGTATTGCCGAAACTTACTTCCCAAGCTTTTCAGCATCTGCCGATCTGCCCACCCGCTCATATGCATTGCGCAGGGAACGGATAACCGACTCGTCTTTCGGATTGATTTTGTAACAAGCTTCAAAATAGGGCACACTGTTTTTAAATTCAGCCTGTGCCTCAGCTTCCATCGTCTTTCCTTTTTTCTGGTATGTATTGATGTCCAGATCATTCACCTTTTTTAAAATCTCAGCACCTTTGTTGAAGAAAAAGACACCGAGATTAAAATTTGACTCCATATTATTTGGATCAAATTTCAGGGTTTTGCGGTAGGCGGCCAAGGCTTTTTGTTTTAAAACTTCCCTGTCTTTGGCTGGTGTTTTTGGATCGGCTGCTTCCTGGTCGTATAAATTCCCAAGGTTGGAATACAACAAAGCGTTTGTGGAATCCAATTTGATGGATTCTTCCAGCTTACTCCTTACCTCTTTCGATTTCCCTGCAGAGAAATACCATTGCAATTCCTCAAGTGCAAGGTCTTTGTTGGTAGGGTACACTTTTCTCGCCTGAACCAGGTGCGCCAGTGCAGAATCCTGTTTGTTTGCAGACGAAGCCAGCCTTGACAGGTATACATACATCATGGGGTTTTGCTTTCCAAGGGAGAATAATTTGAAAGTCAGTTCCCTGCTTTTCTCATAATCCCCGAGGCGAACCGCAGCCATGTTGGCATTGAGATAGGCCAGCGTATCCTGGTTCAGCATTTGTGCTGCCAATTCAAAATGCTGAAGGGACTTGGTGAACAGATCTTTCCGCAGCGCAGCATTCTTTTCGGATCTTATGGTATCGGCACCCGTAAAGTAAGCTACTGCACTATTAAAGACCAGTCCGGACATCGCTTTGATGTCATCGGCAGAAGAGCGGGCATATTCGTCATCCTTTTTAGGAGAAAGCTCAATAGACTTTTTGTAAGAGTCGTAAGCAGTTTGAGCTGCATTCTGGGATATGGTTGCAAACCGGGGATCTTTTGACAGCAACAGATTTTTATAAATCATGCCCCGGAAGTACCAGGTCTTGGGCTTGTCTTTTGTTTTTTCGTGCAAAACAGCCCGGTCTATGGCCTCTTTTGCTTTGTCCAATTCGCCATCTTTATTGGAAAGGAAGGCATCGGTTACTGCATCATTTTGGGCAAAAGCCGCAGTTGAAGCAAGAAAAAATAGGGCAGCAATGGTTTTTCTCATTGTAGAACTGATTTAAGTCTTCTAATTCAATTTATTCATTATCAGGAAGCTGAGGCGTTTCGTCAGATGCTTCCGGAGTTCCTTCTTCCGAACCTTCAATTGGTGGCTGTACATTCTCAGCATCTAATGAGAGAACCTCTTCATCTTCCATTTCAATCTTAGCGATTGAGGATATCTCGTCATCATCATTCAATCTGATCAACCGCACACCCTGGGTATTCCTTCCCATGACCCTAAGTTCTGAAACCCTGGTCCGGATCATGATGCCCGATTTGTTGATGATCATCAGGTTGTCTTTATCGGTTACATCCAAAACACCAACCACAAAACCTGTCTTATCGGTAATGTTGAGGGTCAGGACACCTTTGGTTCCCCGGTTTGTTACCCGGTACACATCGGTTCCATCTTCGGGATCTACCAGCCATGTTCGTTTGCCATAGCCTTTTTCAGAAACCACAAGCAGGGTTTTGGTTTTATCTGCGATACAAACCAAACCTACCACATGATCCTGATCGTCGGCCAAAGTAACACCGCGAACCCCGGCTGCAGTACGACCCATTGGTCTTACCGTGGATTCAGGGAAACGTACAGCCCTGCCTTTGTAGGTGGCTATCATAATTTCATCGTTTCCGGATGTCATTTTCACATCCAGCAGGTTATCGCCTTCATTAATATTGATGGCAATAATTCCTGCCTGCCGTGGACGGCTGAAGGCTTCAAGTGTCGTTTTCTTAATGGTACCGTTTACAGTACACATCACCAGATAATTGTTGTTGATGTAATCATCATCCTTAAGGCTCTTCACATTGATTACAGCCCGGACTTTATCTGTTTTTTCAATATTGATTATGTTTTGAATCGGCCGGCCTTTGGCAGTCTTGTTGCCTTCCGGAAGTTCATACACACGCACCCAGAACATCCGTCCTGAATTGGTAAACACCAGCAAACTATTGTGCATGGTGGCCACAAACATGTGTTCTGTAAAATCATCATCCTTTACAGCTGTGGCTTTTGAGCCAACGCCTCCCCTGGTCTGAACCCTGTATTCGGTCAGTGGGGTCCGCTTGATATATCCCTGATGAGAAATGGTGATGACCATTTCGTCGTCTGAAATCATATCTTCGATGGTCAGATCGTCGGATGCATGTACAATTTCAGTCCGGCGTTCGTCACCATAGCGGTCCTTCATTTCGTCGAGTTCATCTTTAATGATGCCCATCCGAATGCCTTCATCGCCAAGAATTTCCTTCAGGCGGGCAATGGTTTTCATAATTTCCTGATACTCTTCAATGATTTTGTCCCGCTCAAGTCCGGTAAGACGTTGCAAACGCATATCCAGAACGGCCCTCGCCTGAATTTCAGACATGCCGAACTGTTCCATCAATCCATTCCGGGCAGTTTCGGGATCGATGGAATTCCGGATCAGGGAAATAACTGCATCCAGATTATCCAGCGCAATCAGTAAGCCTTCGAGGATGTGTGCCCGTTTTTCGGCTTCGTTTAAGTCATACTGGGTCCGGCGGACAACCACCTCATGCCGATGTTCCACAAAATACTGGATCATCTCCCGCATATTGAGTGTCATTGGCTTGCCTTTTACCAGGGCTACGTTATTTACGCTAAATGAAGTTTGAAGGGCCGTCAGTTTATAAAGTGTATTGACGACTACTTGTGCGTTGGCATCTTTTTTCAAATCGAAGACCATTCGGATGCCGTCACGGTCAGATTCGTCTCGGACATCGGCAATGCCTTCGAGAATTTTCTCGTTGATCATATCGCCGATGCGCTCGATCATGGAAGCCTTGTTTACCTGATAAGGGATATCGTAAAAAACAATTTGTTCCCTTCCTGATTTCGAAGTTTCGAAACGATGGTTGGCACGGATAACGATCCTTCCTTTACCTGTTTCCAGGGCAGAACGGATCCCGGAGTATCCATAAATGGTACCGGCAGTTGGGAAATCAGGCCCTTTGATAAATTTGCAGAGCTCTGCAATCGTAATGTCTTTGTTGTCGATGTAGGCTTTGATCCCATCAATAACTTCAGACATGTTGTGTGGAGCCATATTGGTGGCCATACCCACAGCGATGCCTGAAGTTCCGTTTACAATCAGGTTTGGAAATTTTGCGGGAAGAACAGTCGGTTCTTCGAGGGAGTCATCAAAGTTGGGCTGAAAATTGACTGTATCTTTTTTCAGATCTGCCAAAAGTTCTTCGGCAAGTCGCTTGAGACGGGCCTCTGTGTAACGCATGGCTGCCGGTTCATCTCCATCAATCGAACCAAAGTTACCTTGTCCGTCTACCAGCGGGTACCGCAGTGACCAGGGCTGAGCCATACGGACCATGGTATCGTACACAGAGGTATCACCATGAGGATGGAATTTACCCAGACACTCCCCAACAATACGGGCAGATTTCTTGTATGGTTTATTATAATTCACCCCCAATTCATCCATGCTGTACAAAACCCGGCGGTGCACAGGTTTGAGACCATCTCTTACATCAGGAAGTGCACGGCTTACGATAACCGACATCGAATAATCGATGTAGGCAGTCCGCATTTCTTCCTCGATGTTTATGGGGATAATGTTTTCGTTTTCGGCCATTCGTCAGTTTAAAATTCTGGAAAGGCCGCAAAATAATTCCTTTTGTGCTTTATTCGGAAGAAACGAAAATTAATACCCTTCTTTTTCTTCTTTGTCGTCCTTGTCTTCCTCTGGTTCCTCTACTTCCAGGTCCTTATCACGGTTGCGCTTGCTTGGGTCTATGGCCTTAATTCCGGCCAGTTGGGCGTTCTTTTTATCCTCTTCCTTTTTCTTGGCTTTCGATCCAAAGGGTCCTTTTTTAATCAGGTTCCGATCTTTCGTATACACATATTCCTGACCGACTTTGGGATTTAGTTTTTTTATCCTCCACCAGGGTTGACCCCTGAATGTCACCCCATTGTGGGCATGAAGCATGCGGACCTGACAACCAGGAATCGGGCACAACCGGAATGCGCTGCAGGATGCCAGCATTACTGACAAACACAAACAAACAATCCAGATAAACCTTTTCATTTTAAGGAGCGTAGTTCAATTAAGACAGATCCGACCCGATGGGGATAGGATTCTTTAAAACACAAGATTACAATCCTTAGGAAGGAATTCCATAACCGACCATCCTAAACCGGGTTGGTTAACGTAAGAAAGCAAACAAATATTGGACTTGTGTTGTCCTTTTAAACTGAGTTGCGAACGGTTTTAAATGCTTTTCCCAAATATTCAATCAGGTCGGTAGGCAACAAAGATTCCATACTTTCCTTTTCAAGCGCCAGATCACCGGCCAATCCGTGAAGGTAAACGCCACATAACGCTGCATCAACCGGAGTGTATCCCTGAGCCAGAAAACTGGTAAGAATACCGGTGAGGGCATCGCCGCTTCCTCCGGTTGCCATGCCTTGATTTCCTGTAGAATTAAACCAGGCCTTTCCTTCCGGACTACAAATGAGGGTATAGGCTCCTTTTAATATCAATACAACTTTTTTGTCCCTGGCAAAAGCTCTTGCTTTTTGAAAGACCTCGTAATCGGTACCCGACTTTCCAACCAGGCGTTCAAACTCTTTTGGATGCGGCGTTAAGATAGACCCCAGAGGCAAATCTTTCAACAGACTCTTATACTCACTGATCATATTGAGCGCATCGGCATCCAAAACGAGGGGATGAACAGATCTTTTTAAAACCTTTTGGAGCATGGTGGCCGTTTCGGGATGGGTTCCAATGCCAGGCCCAATACCAATGGCCTGAAACTTCCCGAGAGAAGGCACTTCCGAGAGCCACTCTTTTTCAGGATCAGACAAAAACATGGCTTCGGGAACGGCTGTCTGAACGAGGTCACGTCCGCATCTTGGCGCATAAACGGTTACGAGGCCTGCACCGGAGCGCAACAAGGCACGGGTTGCAAGAATGGCTGCCCCCATTTTTCCAAGCGAACCAGCAATAATCAGAGCATGTCCAAAAGTTCCTTTGTGAGAAAACCGCATTCTGGTTTTTAAGCGCTGTTTTATGTCGCTTTCGACAAGCCAATACACAGAATCTCCCGGTTCTGCGGGTTCGTCCAGACTGATGTTCAGAACAGAAAACAGCCCTACCTTTCCCTGAGAAGAAGGAAACATGAACGGAAGTTTGGGACTATGAAATGTTCCCGTCCAATGCGCTGAAAAAGCAACTGTTCCGGGAGGCATTTCGCTCAACAATCCCGAAGGAATGTCGACTGAAATGCGAAGACCCGGAAAAGCATTCATCGCAGAAACCCAGGCAAGAAAATCCAATTCAAGCGGGCGGTTTATACCCGATCCCAAAAGGGCATCGCAAAGCCAGGAGGCCGTTTGAATTTTTGATATCAGTTTGGAAGGTTCGGTTTTAAGAATGGGGATTGCTTTGGGCAGCCTTTTTAAATTGGCAAGGGCATCAGGAGAAAGCTGAGGTTTGGGACAAGTCAGGACAACCTGAACCTGAATTTGCAGTTGGTGCAAAATTCTGGCAATGGCTAATCCATCTCCCCCATTATTTCCTGGTCCGCAAACCACCACACCCGGACCCGGATTTGGAAATTGTTGCAAAAAAGCCCCGCAAAAAACATTGGCGGCCCTTTCCATAAGCTCCAGAGAAGTGATGCCCTGGTTTTCAATGGTCAAACGGTCGGCTTCCTTTATTTCAAGCAGATTTAATATCCGGGGCATAATTTGATTGTGGCGAAGTTTTTTGGGAAGGGATCCTGGAATCCATCATGTAAAACCAAAGTGGCGGAATTAAGGCAATGTAAAACATGCCGAAGTAGCCGTATGGCAACTCACATTCTGATTCGACCCAATGAAGATTGCCATAGGGAACTTTGGCATCCATATGGTGATGGCTGTGCAGGCTAAGTTCAAACAAATTAAACCTCGAACTTGCAGATTCTGATTGCCAGGCATGGGTTGCCAAAACTGGTTCTCCTTTTTTTCTGGACAAACCATAATGCTCAATGTAGTTCACGTATTCCAGTAAAAAGATGGCTACAAATGCCTGAATGACAAACCCTTGCAGCATCCCATCCGGAGCAAAAATCCAAAGCCCCAGCACCATCGCTGTCTGAAGAACCGTAGCCCACAGCATAAAATTCGTATTCGACCAGAAAGACAACCGGATCCGGTTTAGCCGGGAAGTCTCCAGTTTCCATGCAGATATCCACTGGCCAGGAACAGTCCTGAAGAAAAACCGGTAAAAAGACTCTCCTTTCCTGGCTGTGGCAGGATCTTCATTTGTACCTACCCTGGCATGATGCCCCAATCGATGTTCAATATAAAAATGGAGGTATAAGCAAAGTGTCAGGTTGATCAGGCCAAGGCGTTTCTGAAACAGGCTTTTCCTGTGGATCAGTTCGTGTGCCGAAGTAATCCCGATCAGGCCTGCATTCAAACCGGTGGAAACAGATGCAAATACCAAAGTTTGTCCCTTTAAAATCCCGGCCCCAATGCCATACAATAAGGTCCCTGCTGACAACCAATGAATGAAGCAGGCAGTGTATAATATCAGATCCTGGGTTATTTGGGAGGGATGGGTCTGGGATTTGTTTTTGCCAATGATAAAATCTGCAATGACAAGGAGGCCCAAAGTGAATACCATATTGGAAGCTGCCCACCAGGATCCCAAAAGGTTGCCGGTCAACACAAATACCGAAGGCAGAAAGCAAACCAAATATCTTAAACCCGGGGCAACGACCATAAGCGGGAACAAACCTACCCCAAAAACCATAAAGCAGGAAAATGCCTGAGGAATTCCCCACCTGAAAACGAAGGCATTCCAAAATTAACCTGGATAACGCCCTGCAATTTCACAGGCCCCGCCCTGACCAAACTGAGATTTCTAATGCAGCTCCGGGTTGCATCGCTTTGGATCAGCATCAGCCAAAGCCTTCACATTTTCGACCGGAACCCACGCCAGGATGGCCGCTGCTCAGGAAACCTTTTCCTTCAGCAATACCGGGCCCGTTTCATTTTTTACAGGATCCAACGATTTGAGAAAAGAAAAAATGGCTTTCAGATCCCTGTCTGAAAAGCTTCTGAATGGTCCCCATGGCATATGGCTTTGGGGGATTTTCTTTCCTTCTCTGAATCTCTGGATAAACCGCTCCTCTGTCCAGTCGGCCATCCTGCCGGTTTCCGGATCTGGGGTAAGGTTGCAAGTCACCACAAATTCACCATCCTTACCATCTACGGGCATTGCAAATCCACCGGCGTATTCCGGCCCCACAAAAGCCCCTGTTTTCAAGTCCCGGTTTGTATGACAGCCCCGGCAATTGGCAACGCTGGTGGCAAGATATTTTCCATAACCAATGCCCGAATCGGCCTGTACTTCTTTGAGTACCGGACCATCTGGCCCCACCGGTTTAAAAACGAAAGCATTCAACACCATCCCAAGGGTGTTTGGCTCAAAAGTGCTGACCGCGTTTTTCTCCGCCGGTAATGTTCTGAGAAACGAAATAATGGCCTGAAGATCAGCATCACTGGTATTGTGAAAGGGCATAAAATCAAACAATGCATGGCCGTCGGCCGCAACGCCATACCTCAGAGATCTTGCAATTTCCTGATCAGAACGCTTTCCAAGACCCGTTTCGGGATCAGAAGAAATATTGGGAATACGAAGAATGCCTACCGGAAGGTGCCAGGTTCTCCCGCCTTTTGGAATGGTGGCCACTCCTTTTTCTACTTTCTCCAGATCTTCTGGTGCTGCATGGCAATCCATGCAATGGGCTGGTCCGTAAAAAAGGTATTTGCCTTTGGCAATGATGGCCGAATCCTGGCTTGCCGCAATTTCGGGAAACGGGGCTTCAAATTTTCTGTTTTGCCGAAGCAATACAGAAACTACCAGGCCTGAGGCCAGAAGGAAAAGCAAAATAGCCGACCACTTAAAAAATCTTTTCATCTGTTTAAATCCAACGAAAGGCTTCAGGAAATTTCCGTCTTGAAGGGCTTTTGACCTGAACCAAATTGCTTTCAATCAGAATCCGGCAGTGCGAACACTTTTTCTGTCTGATCCGAAGCATAGCTCCAAATCTCCCAATTAAAGTGCTGATTATTTGCAATTTAAGCTCTTCAGAAAAATGCCTGAGGCAAAATTGAAACGGCAATAAATAAAAAGGAATAAAAATTTGAAAACCTGCCTTTTGGAAACCCACCTGATTTCACCCCCACGGAAAAAGAATGGAATTCGGACCTTTACAGATTGTATCCGGTTTTCGAAATGGATCCGGATCAGATTTTTGGGTCTTCCTTCCTGAGGCCGGGCCATCTGAGTCCCTGGTATGTCACCCGACTTGCGGATTTTTCCGCAGGCCTTTAAGTCATTGGTTTTAGTATCAATATTATTTCCTGGCTGATCATTCGGTTTTTTTCTATTGAACCCAGATATGCGTGGAATCAACTTTTGCTAAAAATCCCGGATCAGGTCAGCCAATTCCATCCGAAACCGATCCCAGGTAAATCTCAAAGCCGCTTCCCTGGCTTCCTTCCTGAATTGCAAATACTCAGGTTCTGTCAATTTCTGTAAGGCGGAAATGGAGGAAACA
>JBIPNA010000115.1:0-9738 GCA_044375665.1 Catalimonadaceae bacterium | reverse complement strand
CTTGGTGTAAAGGTTATGGTTTTAGGCTGGGATGTTGAATTTACCAATGAAAACAATTTAAGGATTGCAATCCGGGCATCAAGTGAACTTCTGGATGAGGCGAGTTATCCTTTGGAAATGCACGAGCTTATTGAAGATAAAAATGCTTCATCTCGCCCTATTATCAACAACTTGTTTGTGGTTAATGAATCGCGTAAGCCCCATGTAGTAGAAACTGCAGAAGTTGGCGAAGGAAAAACAGGCGAGATTCTGAGTTTAAAAAACGGGTTTGGATTTATTAAATACCCCCCCAACAATGTATTTTTTCATTTCTCAAACCTGATAGAAGGAGATTTTCAGGACCTGGAATTAGGTGATACAGTTATGTTTGATCTGGAGAAAAGCGAGGAGGGGCATGATGTGGCCCGGAATGTCAGGATCTTAGAAACATATTCCAGTTAAACCAGGGTGAGTAAAATAGCACAAGCCCTGGAGTACACCTTGCTTCGACCCGATTGTCGCCAGGATGAAATTGACAGTTTGGTTGAAACCGCTTTGGAGTTTGGAATCTTTGGGGTTTGTGTTCCACCCTATTGGGTAAGGGCTGCCAGAAGGCTTTGCACTTCTGATGCTTTAAAAATTGTTACAGTAATCGGTTTTCCACTGGGCTACAACAAGACCAGAATTAAGTTAGAAGAAGCCGAAGAAGCATTGCTCGATGGGGCTGATGAGCTTGACCTTGTCATCAACAATTCTGCTTTGAAAACAGGGATGGAAAGCTGGGTGAAACCCGAGATTGCCAAAATGGCTGAGATATGCCATCAAAAAGAGGCAAATCTGAAAGTCATCTTAGAAACATGCCTGATGGATAAGGAGGAGATAATCAGGGCAAGCAAGCTTTGCATTGATGCAGGGGCCGATTTTATCAAAACGAGTACGGGATTTGGAACGGCCGGAGCAAAAACTGAGGATGTCCGACTGATCAGGGAAACCATTGGTCCTGAACCCGGGATCAAAGCTTCAGCGGGTATAAAAACGTTGGAATTTGCCAATGAACTGATGGAAGCCGGAGCAAACAGGATTGGCACTTCAGCCCATCCCGGGGTATTTTTAGGCTTACAGAAGTTTTGATTATCCTGAAAGGAACTTTTGAAAAAAGAATCAGCTTATTGCTTATTCTGGTTATCAGTATTAGCTCCTGATGCACCTTGCCGGAAATGGCTGGCCAACAGATTGAATCGGCTCAGGCTCTTGACAGAAATGCCCGGAATACCCTGAGAACAGGTAGAGCAAGAGTCACATCTTGCACAGAAGAGCCTGGATTGATAAAAGAGGAAAAGCACCAATCGACCCAGGCAATTCACACCCTTATTTTAGTGGAAAAAGAGCATAGTTTGAGGTTGATGCTGTTTGTTTAAATCAGGAAAGGGTATTTTTGCGCCCTTATTTTGAGTTTATGCCAAATACCAATTTCGTTTTTTTCCGTGCAACCGGGCTAATTCTATTTTTTCTTTCGTTTTGGGGAACTTCTGTTGCGCAGAAACGGAAGTTTATTGATCCGGTTAATATGGATTTTTCGGTAAAGCCGGGGGATGATTTTTACCAGTATGCCAGCGGAATCTGGGTAAAAAACAACCCGGTCCCGGCAAAGGAAACGCGGTGGGGCAGTTTCAATGAATTGAGGGAATTCAACATTCAGGCGGTCAAGGACATACTTCAGAAAGCTGCAACAAATACTTCGGCACCAACCGGATCGGTGGTGCGCCGGGTTGGAGATTTTTTTGCCGCAGGCATGGATAGCCTTGCACTCGAAAAAGCAGGCAACAGTCCGGTTTTACCCATTTTGTCCGGAATTGACCGGCTTGAAACAAGAGAAGCGCTGCTGGATGAAGTAAACCGGCTTCGCAGGGAGGGACTGGCGTCCTGCTTTTATGGCTTTTTTGTGGGCCAGGACAGGAAAAATGTCGAACACATGATGGTTCAGCTTGGGCAGGGAGGGACTTCGTTGCCTGACAGGGATTATTATTTGAAACGGGAGGGAAGAAATGCCGGGATACAGGATGCTTACCGTACCTATGTTGGGACTGTTTTTCAGTTGGTAGGCGCAAGTCCGGAAAAGGCAACCCATTATGCCAATGTGATTTTTGATTTTGAATATCACCTTGCTGCTGCCCAAATGAGCCGGTTAGAAATGCGGGATCCCTATAAAACCTACAATAAGTTTCGTGTAGAAGATTTTGGCTCAAAAACCCCACATTTTGACTGGAGGAAGACTTTAGTGCAATTGAATGTGCGGGGAGAAGATAGTTTGCTGGTGGGGAACCCTTCCTTTTTTCATGTTATGGACAGTCTGATCTGGGCCATGCCCATCCAGGATATGAAGATTTATATGAAATGGAATGTGCTCAAAGGTTCGGTTTCTTATTTGAATCAGTCATTTCAGGATGCATCTTTTGCATTCAACCAGGTTTTGACAGGTCAGAAAATCCCTACTCCGAGGTGGCAGCGTATGTCGAGTCTTACAGATGGTTCGATCGGAGATTTGCTTGGCCAATTATACGTAAAGGAGCATTTCAAGCCAGAAGCCAAAGCCCGGATGGACGTCTTGATTGAAAACCTCCGGAAAGCATTTGCACGAAGGATTTCGGCATTAGACTGGATGAGTGAGCCAACCAAAAAGCGGGCATTGGCCAAACTGGCAGCGTTTCGTCCGAAAATTGGTTATCCAGACAAATGGAAAAACTATGATGGCCTTGTCATCCGACGTGACAATCATTTCCAGAACATTGTGGCCGTAGGAAAATGGAATTATGATTTTATGATCAGCCAATTGGGCAAACCCGTTGACCGCGACCGTTGGGGTATGACAGCGCCAACTGTCAATGCTTATTACAGTCCAACTTTGAATGAAATTGTATTTCCGGCAGGAATCCTTCAGTTTCCGTTTTTCGATGCCAATGCAGACGATGCCATCAATTATGGGGGGATAGGCGCCGTAATCGGACATGAAATGTCGCATGGTTTTGACGATAGCGGTAGCAAATACGATGCAGATGGTGCCTTAAGAAACTGGTGGACGCAGGAGGATAAAGAGCGGTTTGAAGCAAAAACCCAGGCATTGGGGAAACAATTTGATGGATACGTTGTCCTCGACTCCCTTCATGTAAACGGGAAACTAACCATGGGCGAAAACATTGGAGACCTTGGCGGACTGAATGTGGCTTATGAGGCTTTCAAAATGACCGAGCAAGGAAAGTCAGGTTCAAAAATCGATGGATTCACGCCGGATCAGCGTTTCTTTCTAAGCTGGGCCCAGGTTTGGAGGGGAAATATTCTTCCTCAAACTGCCGCACAATTCATTGTTACAGACCCCCATTCGCCTGGCCAATTCCGTACGATAGGTGCCCCGGTTAATATGGATGCCTGGTATAAGGCTTTTGATGTACAGCCAGGAAACAAACTGTACAAAAAACCGGAAGACCGGATTAAGATCTGGTGATGACCCTTCAACAAAGGCAGCGCCTTGCAAAAACGCCTTCCCTGACTGAAAAGCAGGTCAAATAGAAGGTCTTCTGATTTTTTGGGAGGAAATTGGTTTCTTTGTGAAAACCAGGAAGGTCTTTATTGACCACCCTGTTCCCTCCTATCCCAGGAAATGAAATTTGAAAAAGAGTTAAACACGCTGGTAGAGGCTGGTGTTTTGGATCCCGAGACGAAAGATCGGATCCAAAAATACTATGACAGCCAGCCCGACCATTCCAGGAGTCGCCTTTTACTTGCATTTGGCGTTCTTGGTGCGGTGCTGATTGGCCTTGGCATCATTTTACTTGTGGCCCACAACTGGGATTCGTTTTCGAAACCGGTCAGGACCCTGTTTGCTGCTTTTCCTCTTATCGTTTCCCAATGCATCTGTTTGTGGGCCATCCTGAAAAAGGAAGGAATTCCTCAATGGCTGGAGCCCGGCAGCACATTGGTCGTTTTTTCTTTGGGGGCCTGCATTTCGCTGGTCGGGCAGATTTATCATATTCCCGGCGACCTGGATTCCTTTTTATTGGCATGGATGGCCGGCAGCCTTCCACTGGTATATATCCTTCCGGCTTCGGTTCCTTCCTTATTGATCCTTTTGGGAAGTACGGTTTATGCTTTGTTAGGTTTAAGTGGAAATGGAGAAGAGAACCCACATTTGTATTGGGTGTTTTTTGCTTCCCTCCTACCCTACTATATCAGACTGATCATCAGGCATCCCGACCAATTGCTAACCACCTTTCACCACGTATTTATTTCGATTTCCCTAGGTCTTTCATTTTCAATTGTGCTGGACAAAGAAGAAAGCCTGATGCCGCCAGCTTATGTGGTTCTTGGAGGCTTATTCCTTATCTGGGGCAATCAAAACCAGATTTCACCCGGCACTACCGGAAGGCGGATTTTTTCGGGATTGGGGTCCTTAATCATTCTGGTCATTTTGCTCGCCTTTACCTATGATGGCAGCTGGGATCTGTTGATGAGGCAACCTGTGCCGTTTAAGAGGTTTTTCAATTGCAGGGAAGGATTGGTTTCAACGACCATGTTTTTATTCCTCAGCCTTATGTTTCTGAAGGATTTTTCAGGGTGGATGAGAAACGGATTTCTCCCGGTACTTGCGGGGTCTATCTTGTTTCTTCCTGTTTTTATTGTAGGACAATACGCTTCAGGCATGGTCGTAGTAATGAATGTATTGGTTTTGGGCATAGCCATGTGGACATTGTGGGCAGGGGCAAAATCAGGAAACGCAGGAAAAATGAACCTTGGGCTTGGCCTGGCAAGTGTATTGATTGGACTTCGTTTCCTGGATTCGGATCTGAGTTTTGAGATCAGGGGCCTTTTGTTCATCGCCCTTGGGATTGGCTTTTTTCTGGCGAATTATTTCTGGATTGGTAAGCAAAAAAAGAATGTCTAGGACAATGCGGTTGTTTTTATTCCTTGTTTTGGTCGTATTGCAATGGGCCATTCCTGGCAAAATGCTTTTAAACCGGCAAGAGGTTCTGGAAAAAGGAACTCTTTTTCGATTTGAAACCCGCCCCTTTGACCCTGTTGACCCATTCCGGGGAAAGTACATTACCCTGAACTTTGCCCATGAGCGGGTTTATAACAAAGCAGCAGATTCGCTTTGGAAAGAAAACCCGAGGGTTTTTCTGCGGTTTAAGACTGATGCCCAGGGCTTTGCCAGGATTGCATCTGTTTCAAAAAGACGTCCGGAATCCTTCACAGATTTTTTGGAGGCAGAATTGCAATCCACTTACGGGGATTCAATGGAAGTATCTTTTCCTTTCAACCGGTTCTATATGGAGGAATTTAAAGCCGGGCCAGCAGAAAGGACCTTTCGGGAGCTGCAAGGGAAAAAGGGAATAAAAACCTGGGCAGAAGTTCGAATTTTTGAAGGAGAGGCTGTTTTGACAGATGTAAAAATTCAAGGTAAATCATTGAAATAGTGCCTGTTGTAAGTCAATTTTCCCGGCAATGCAGGCCATTTTTGCATTTTTACCCAAAAGAGAAATATAAAAGAACAAGCCAGACTTATTTCTGCTTTTAACTTTCCACCATCAGACTGTAGGTTTGCAAAAATCAATCACCTTGTCCAGCCGCCAGTCCCAGTTCATTGCAATTTTTGCATTCCTGTTTTCAGTCATCTGGACTTTGCCGGGATTTGTTCAAGCCTACCTGGTGAACGGGACATTTTGTTATGCTTTAGACGATTCCTTTATCATGATGGCCATTTCAAAAAATCTGGCTCAGCATGGGGTTTGGGGCCTTACAGCCCATGGCTTTAGTTCAACAGCATCATCCCCATTATTTGTTGTGGTACTTTCCCTGGCAGACTTATTGATTGGAGAGAAGATCTGGATGCCCCTTGCCCTAAACCTGCTGGCTATGGGTGGTTTGTATATCTGGCTTGCACAAAAAGCAAGACTCTGGGGATTTAATCTTTGGCAGACCTGGATGCTCCTGATGGGCTTGTTTTTATTGATGCCCATACCCGTCCTATTGTTTGGCAGTATGGAGCATATTGTCCACACCTGGATTGCATGCTGGATTCTTTTCCTGGCTTTGGAATCCGGAAAAGCAACTCCGGCATGGGTTTGGGTATTGGGAGGGGCATTGCTGGCAGGAATTCGCTATGAGGGTTTGTTTGAAGGGGGAATCCTGATCTTGTGGTTCTGGAGGCAAAGGATATGGAAAACCGGCTTGCTTTTGGGCCTGGGAATGTTGGTTCCAGTTTGTGGTCTTGGATTTTACTCCATTGCACAGGGTTGGTTTTTCCTTCCGAATTCGCTGGTCTTAAAGGGATATGGAATGAATATTCAGGAAACCGGACATTTTTTGGGTTACCTGCTTTCCTGGATCAGCAAGGCGGCCAACCACACCCACGCTATTGTAGCCATTCTGGCTTTATACCTTTTGCTGCCCGGGGCCAGAAAATTTCAAAATCGGGAGGCTCTTCAATTGGTCCTTTGGAGTAGCCTGGCCCATTTTGCCCTTGCCAGGTACAACCATGTTTACCGGTATGAAGCCTATTTGATGGCATTGGCATGGGTAGCGATCTGGAAGCATCTGGTTCAGGAGCAAGGATTTTCCTGTTCGGGAGAAATCTTGCAAAAACTGGTGAGACAAAAAGCATTTGCCCTCGCTATAGGAGCTTTTCTTTTAAGCCCATTATACAGGTCGATGGACAGTTATGTAGTAGGCACCCGTGCAATGGTAAACATTTACGAACAGCAAGTTCAAATGGCGGAATTTGTGAAAAAGTATTACAACAAAGCAACTGTCGGTGCCCTGGATGTGGGAGCTATTGCCTACCTCTCAGACTGTAAACTATTGGATATCTGGGGTCTGGGAGATCTTGATTTTGCCCGTTTAAAGCTTAAAAATGCTTACGTCCCAGATTCGATCCATGCACTTTGCATGGCAAAAAAAATGGATCTGGCAATTGTATATGGAAACGACATGGTTCATCCTGAATGGCAAAAAACTGAAAGCTGGATCATTTCCCACAATGCGGTTTGCTCACGTGACACCATTGATTTTTATGCCTTTTCCGATCAGGACCGACAAGTGCTGCGCCAGCGTTTGGATGATTTCCATCCGAGATTGCCTTCTACTATTCGGGTATTCCGCCCTGTTTTCAACCAAAAATAAAAGATGACGAACAATATTTTCAACCGACTTAAACAACATCAAAAAGAATTTAAAGATTCAGGCTTAAGCAATCAGGTCGGTGCTCAGAGTAGCCGATTGCTGGGGACGAATGGACAATTTCGGGTTCGAAGAGAAGGCATTCCCTGGTGGGAAAAATGGTCTTTATCCCATGTATTGACCACCATGCCCTGGAGCTGGTTTATCCCATTGATTATCCTTTTCGCTTTTGTGCTCAACTTATCTTTTGCCATTTGTTATTATCTGATGGGGATAGAACAGTTTGCAGGACACGTTGCCGGTAACAAATGGGAAGAATTTACCGAAGTTTTCTTTTTTTCTGCACAGACCATAACCACAGTAGGTTACGGCCGGATGAACCCGGTTGGCTTTTGGCCCAACATGGTCGCCTCTTTTGAGTCTTTGCTGGGTCTTATCGTTTTTGCTGTGGTAACCGGACTGGTATATGGACGTTTTTCCAAAGCTGTTGCCCATATCAGGTTCAGCCCTCATGCCCTTATTTCGCCATATCAGGATGGATTTGCGCTAATGATCCGTATGGCAAACAGTAAAAATCATGATATTGCTGAAGTTGAAGCCCTGGTTTTACTTAGTCTGGTGGTTTATGATAGTCAGAATTTTGTGCGTAAATACTATACCCTGGATCTGGAGCGTAGTAAGGTGAATGCCCTGGCCCTTTCATGGACATTGGTACATCCTATCAGGGAAGGGAGTCCACTTTGGGAAATAACTCCTGAACTTCTGGAAGAAAATGAAGGAGAAATACTGGTGACTATAAAAGGTTTCGACACCACATTCTCTCAAACAGTTATGTCAAGGAAATCTTACCACTATTCTGAAGTGATTTGGAAAGCAAAATATAAACCAACTTTCCACAAAAGTGAAGACGGAAAGGAAACCGTCCTCCGGCTTGACCGCCTGGGTGACTATGAATCCACTGAAGCACCAATACCAAGTTTTATAAAAGCTTAATGTTTTATTCCATCAATCCATTCTCCAGGGAAATTCTTGGTGAATTTCAGGCCCATTCAGAAAAAGAAATGGCCGGAATTCTTGAGACGAGTCAGCAGGCATTTAATTTATGGAAAAAGCTTCGGCTCTCCGACCGTCTTGGTTTTTTGGATCGTCTTGCTGATTTGCTGGAAAACAGGATTGAGATCCTTGCTTTTTCTATGTCCGAGGAAATGGGTAAAACCCTGACTGAAGCGAGGGCCGAAGTTCAGAAGTGTGCCTATGGAATCCGGTTTTTTGTAGAAAAATCTCCCCTATGGCTTGCAGAAAAGAAAGTTCAAACCGATGCCCGGCTTTCAGAAATTCACTATCAGCCTTTGGGAGGAATTTTATTGGTCATGCCGTGGAACTTTCCCCTATGGCAGGTCATAAGGGCCGGAATTCCTGCCTTATGTGCTGGAAATGTGCTGGTATTAAAGCATGCACCAAACGTGTTCCGGTTTTCGGGCATGATTGAGGCATTGTTTCAGGAAGCTGGTTTTCCCAAAGGAGTCTTTCAACAAATCAGGGTACAGCCCGATGCATTGGATCCCATTTGCGGACATCCTGCCATTGCTGCTGTATCACTCACCGGAAGTGAACGGGCAGGCAGGGCTATGGCTGCGGTGGCAGGGAAACATCTCAGGAAATGTGTGCTGGAACTTGGCGGAAGTGACCCGTTTATTGTAATGCCGGATGCAGATCTTTCGTTTGCCTCGGATATGGCAGCACGGGCCCGACTCATCAACAATGGGCAAAGTTGTATTGCTGCCAAACGGTTCTTAATCCACCAAAGTGTGGAAAAACAGTTTCTTGATTTGTTTCAGGCACGTCTTGCCGAATTTCTGCCAGCCAATCCATGTCTCCCGGACACCAAATTGGGCCCACAGGCCAGAGAAGATTTGTCGGCAGCTTTAGAAATCCAACTTGAAAGAACATTGAAGGCCGGGGCTGAACTGGTGTACCGGATGGAAGTTCCATTTGGAAATGGTTTCTTCTTTTTACCTGCATTGGTCAAAGGAGTTAAGCCAGGCATGGCTTGTTTTGACGAAGAGGTTTTTGGCCCAATTGCTTCGGTTTCTTCCTTTGAAACTACAGAAGAATGTCTCCTGCTGGCCAATCAGACCCGGTTTGGATTGGGAGCCAGCATTTACACTTCGGATGAAAACACTGCCATGAAAATGGCCCTGGCCCTTGATTGTGGCACTGTTGCCATAAATGCCATGGTCAGATCTAAACCAGCCCTGCCTTTTGGCGGAATAAAAGCTTCAGGATTTGGGAGAGAAATGTCGGAAATTGGGCTTTATGAGTTTACAAATCCAAAATCAGTAAGCATCGGTTAGGCATTATCCGCTTCTTCTTTTATTTCAGATAGATTTTTTTGAAGGTGTGGGAGAAAAACCCTGAAAGAAGAACCCTGGTTAAAGACAGAATCCACTTCGATTTTCCCATTGAGTTTTTCAACAACCTGTCGGGTGATGTATAAACCAAGGCCCGATCCGTAAGAATCTTCAGAAGCCCTGAAAAACATTTCAAATATTTTATCCAGATACTCGGCGGCTATGCCTTTCCCATTGT
>JBIPNA010000114.1:0-9744 GCA_044375665.1 Catalimonadaceae bacterium | reverse complement strand
CAGGATATAGATGTTGAAAGATAAATGACCTCCAGGCTTCATAAACCCAAGCACCAGGGCGCCCAATAACCCGACCAGTAGTCCGAACCATTTAGAAATCGCAAAACGTTGTTGAAAAAAAAGGGTCCCGGCCAGCACTGTAAACAAGGGTGTAACAGCATTTAACATACCGGAAAGGGAACTTTGTATTTTGGATCCGGCCCATGAAAATAAAAGGCTTGGAAAAAGACTTCCCATTAATCCGGAAACCAGGAGCCAGGTCCAGACTCCTTTTGGGATTTTATGCCTTTGGTTCAGGAATACCGGGATGAAAGCCACAAAAGCATACACAATCCGGAGCGTGCCGATTTCTACAGGGGAAAATACAGATCCTGCTTTCTTAATGAGAATAAATGAAGTCCCCCAGATAAGGGAAGTTGCCAGCAAGAGAAATAGGCTGAGCGAGAAAAATGCCCTGTCGGCTGTCTGACGGGGTTCAGGCTGCGATTCCATGAAATGCCTGCCGGATTTCTTCCAGTGTTTCAACGACTTCTTCCGGGGAGTTGGAAGTTACCAGTCGCATTCGAAATGGCTTGAAATCGGGAATATGTTTGAAGTAGTTTGTATAGTGTCTTCTCATTTCAATGAGTCCCAGGCCTGGTCCTTTCCATTTCAGGGAAAATTCAAGATGTTTTCTGCAAACATCCACCCGTTGGGAAATATCAGGTGGTGAAAGAAGCTCACCTGTTTGAAGGAAATGCTTTACTTCATTGAAAAACCAGGGGTAGCCAATGGCAGCTCTTCCGATCATTATCCCATCGACTCCATACCTGTTTTTGTATTCCCAGGCTTTTTGTGGAGAATCGATGTCTCCATTGCCAAAAATTGGAATCTTTATTCTACTGTTTTCTTTGATTTTCCCGATTAAACTCCAGTCTGCTGAACCTTTATACATTTGAACTCTGGTCCGGCCATGAATTGTAAGTGCCTGAATGCCAATATCCTGAAGTCGTTCTGCAACTTCCTGGACGTTTCTTGTGTTTTCATCCCATCCCAGTCGGGTTTTCACAGTGACTGGAAGATGCGTGGCTTTTACAACAGCCTCAGTCATCTGGACCATTTTGGGGATATCCTGTAGCAAAGCTGCTCCGGCACCTTTACAAGCCACTTGTTTAACCGGACAGCCATAGTTGATATCGATCAAATCTGGTCGGGCTGCAGTGGCAATTTCCGATGATTGACGCATGCTCTCAATATCCGACCCGAAAAGCTGGATTCCGATGGGACGCTCATACTCGAAAATATCCAGTTTTTGTACACTTTTGGCGGCGTCACGGATCAGACCTTCCGAAGAGATAAATTCCGTATACATAAGATCCGCCCCATTTTCTTTGCAAACAGCACGAAAAGGGGGATCACTTACATCTTCCATTGGGGCAAGAAGCAGCGGGAAATCCGGGAGGACTACATTTCCAATTTGAGGCATAAGGGACAAATGCGGCCGCAAAGATAGGGTTTTCCCCCAACGATTATGGATTCAAAACCAGACGGCCAGTATAAGAGCGGCTTCCTGATTTTAAAACAACCTGATAAGCCCCGGTTTTCAAGGCACCGGCTTGAACATTGACTCCGCCAGACTGGTAAATCATGTCTTTCGATTTCCAAACAAGGGCACCATTCATACCAAAAACATAGACCGTCACTTTTTCTCCATTGGACAAATTCCTTGCCTTCGCTGTAAATTCTCTGGAGGCAGGATTGGGTAGAAGTTCCAGTTTCGAGACTTCAGTATTTCTAAGTGCTTGATTTCCTGTAAGGATTCCTGAAGAGAAGATGGGTTGGTTTCCGGTAAAATCTACCTGATAATAAACAGTAAGTCCTGATGAGTCGCTGGTCAGTAACAGAATGCTGTCTTTTACACTGGCCCCCGGGCCTTCAAAAACAGCCCAACCAGAACTTCCATAGCCGGCATCATTCCCATTTACTTTTAATACGGGTATTTTTCCTCTACCCTGTCCTCCCTGAAAATCAGGTTGGAGGAATGGCGGCGAAGTTTGGTACAACTGGGGTGTTACAGGGCCAAATCCCCAGTCATACAATGGCTCGGCTGAACCAGGGCCATTTTCTGTGAATTCTACCTCAAGAGCCTGTCCCTTTAAATTGATGTATGTGATTTTATTGGAAGCAATCTGAGATTTATCAATGCTGGTCCGGGCCAGAATGGAATCCTGAAAGGCAGTAAAAGACAAATAGTCAGAGGCATTAACCGCCTCGGTAATCAATCCGCATAGATTTCCCTGATTTGCCTGATCTGAAATGAAGCTCCTGTTTGAACTTTCATCAGCGGGATTTCCGGGACTATTTTGGGCCAGGCTCCTGATAGCCAGAAAAGATTTTTCCAATTGAATAAAAAATACATTGTCTCTCAATTGAACGGCAACATTGGTCCCTGAAGGTGAAATTTTAGGATACGAGATGTAGCTGATATTTCGTGAAAGTGAACCTTTTCTGAATCCAACAGGATTGGAGCGTACATCACCCGGAAAACGAAGGTTGAAGTCCGAAAACCACTTTGATTTCCAACCGTTTGCCCCGGTAAACAAAAGTGTGTCTTCATTAATGATGGTTGCGGCATTTGAAGGAATTTTCTGAAGTTGGATCATTACATGTTCATGTTGAACATATTGATCCCAGGGCGTTTTCCCTTTTCCGTCTTTATCGTTGAAAAAACGGCTTCCGCCCAGGACAACCTGGGGTGTTACAGAAGGCGCTGGATTGATGTTGCTTACAAGTTTCCAGTTGCAATACTGAGAGTTTCCTCCTGCCCAACCTGTGGATGGAACCATAGCGGCACCCAATGAAAATGACTTGTCTGCGTAAAAAGTTTGCTTTACAAATTCAGCTTTATTTTGGCCATAGTCAGGTTTGCTGTTTTTGAAAAAAGCGGGTAAAGGGATTTCCTTTCTGGCCAGTTTTACAGTTAAGGCAGGGGGGCGATATTGGCTGTGTGCAGCGTGCATTGCTTGCGAATATTCCTGGTTGACCCAGAAGTTGGGGCCCATTAACCGGCTTTGGTAACCAAACCAGACCCAGGCTATATAATCTTCGCCTGTTCCCCAGCTGATGGTGTTTCCCCTGGATTCACTTCCACCGGTTAAACCCTGCGAACAATGCATTGCAATTTCCAGAGCATAATAGTCCAGAACAGCTTTGGCAATGGCCTTCACTTCAGGGTCTTCCGCAAAATCAAATAAATTTAGCCAGCCCACTAGGTTGTAGGACTCGTAAGTAGAAGAGTTCCACTCAGAAGTACCTTTAGAATAAGTTTGTTTTGCAAACCACCGCAACCATTCCTTGGTCTCTGCCAAACGGCTGGCTGCTTGCGGGAATGAACTGTTTCCCAGCGAATGCTGGGCATAAAGGTACCCGCTGGTTTTGTTCATGCTGATATGATTTTCTGTCCCTTCTCCGGTCCATGGATTGTAGGAGTCCGTTCGGTTCCAAACCTGTTGAAGATAGGTTTGCTTTAGAGCCAGCATATTGGATGCCTGAGGAAAGGCGCTCATAATACGTGCCATTCCGATATACGTAAAATGAAAAGGGGATCGGTTTTTGTATTTGTCCAGAATCCTGTTGGCTGATGTATCAGCATTTCCGTATTTCTTCAATCTGGCAATTACAACTGACCAGACATGCTTTTCAGGATCGGGGCGGGATCCAGGACCGGAAAACTCCTGCCCGAAATAACCACTCAGGCCTTTTATGGCAGCAGTATCTGCAAGTCGGTTTAAAAGCTGGCCGGCCCGGAGTTGAAACTGGCTTTCTTCATTCTGGGCATATGAACTTAATGTCATAGCCATAAAAGCCAATCCAATCCCAATGGATTTGAATTTCATGCTGATGTTTTGGTAATAACAGGTGTTGAAACAGCCTTCCGGAGAAGATTACTTCGACTGAGGGCGAAATATACAGATGACGATTCAACTGGCAAACCTTATTCGTTGATTCGCCCCTGGAAAATCAGGTTTTTCAGGTCCCTTGTTTGGATGATTTTGGATCAGGGCCTGGAAACCGTTTTTTCCAACCGCGATAACCTCTTGAAATGGATTTCTCCCGAGAAAAGTCCTCTCCTGATCAACTTTCTTAGTTCCCGCCGGGAAGGATTCAGACTCCATGTTTCCTCTTCGTCTTCTCCCTTCACCGTTTTTTTACTGATAAATGAGGCCCCTTCCATTGAATGTAAAACCGAGTCGCTTTCTATTCGGAATAGTGAAAGTCCATCCCTGGTTTTTTGGAGATAAGACACTTTGAATCCCGCTCCTTCGGAAAGGGCATTCAGAAAATAATAGCCCTTGTAATACCGGGCTTCATGCCCTGAGGTTAAATCCAAAAGCACTTCTTCAAATGAGGTTTCCAAAATGGTCGAATCAGAGCCTTGCCCCGAAGATTCAGACCGGATTCTGACCTTGAATTTTCCGGAGGAATCATCTCCGACTGAAAGGCTTCCATTCAATTCAGGAAAAGATTCAAGCGAGATTTCATTTTCAAACTGCAGGGAAATCCTGTTCGATCCAACCAGCAGATAAACAGAATCTTCTTCAGAAAAATAAATTCCCTGAAATTCCTTCCGGATAGAGGGATCGGAAGAAATGCCTTTGGGCTGGGCCTCTTCAAACCGTATGCTGTTCTCATCGCAGCTCCAGAAAAGCGAAAAAACGAGGATTGAGCTAAGGTGGAATAGGTTTTTTAGTTTGAGGGATTTCATAAAATCAAGTTTGGTGAAAGACCAAATATGGAAATTTTAAGGTCAAAACGATCATTCTCTTGCTGGGGGTGAATGCTTTTTTTCTCCATCCTGAAATGGCCAGAGGAAAAAGAGCATGGGTATCCAAGGACTTTGCCAGCCACCGACATCCAGCAGAACCCAGGTCCCCAAATGGAAGAAAATCCCCATCACCAAAACAGGCAAACCCCATCTGGGAAACCACAATAGGAGAATAGTTGATAATTGAAAAATCAGTGCCAGCAACATTAAGGTGGAACCCAGCAAAGGCCACTGACTTAATGTGTGACCAAGCCCATTTGGATGAAGCTGAGAAAGCGTTTCAAAATGGATGGGCTGTACCCAGTGCCAGCCAGAAAGGAAAATCTTCTCCATTCCGGAAAAAAAGTAGCAACCCCAGATGGCTGCCTGAAATGCCCGAAAACCGCCGGCCTGCACTCTTCCAAGAGCCCAAAGTGTGAACCAGACAGCCAATACGACCAGGGCTGAAGTCATGCTGGCATAAGTGTGGTCAACTTTACCGAATCCAAAAAAGAGCAGAAGCAGATAACACCAGATCATAAGTTGCCCAGCCCCCAGGGCCGTCGGCATCCAGGTACCTGGTTTCCAATTTGAAAGCACAAAATATGCCCCTATGGCAAAGGACAAAATTCCCATTCCCTGGATAATGGGCATGTGTGGAAAAGGCAGCCATGAGCCAAAAGGAAAAGTGGAAATGTAAAAGGCCTTCCACTGATGGCGTAAAGTCAATTCAGCCAACAGATCAGGCAGATACAACATTTGAAGGACAAAAAAGAAGCGGATCCGGTCCCGTACAGGTTTTTCGGGAAGCGGTTTTTGCAGGGCGGGTGCCAGAAATCGGAACAAAACATATCCAAAACCACAAAAAAGCAACCACCGGAATTTTATCTGTTGGAGGTAATTCCAGAAGCTTTCGGATCCCAAAGCTTCCCATCTTGTGATGAATGAAGGATAAAAGCGTAGAAGGAAAGAAGACTTTTCGGGCTGTGCGACTTGTTTTTCAAGGAAATCCTGAAGGTAAGGCTCTCCAAAAAATATCAGGCCAAATCCGAAAAAGGCCGCCAGCAACCAAAGCCAGGACTTCATGGGCAATTGGGAGAAATGCAACGGATAGAATCCAGAAGGGGTGAAAACTGTTTTTTACGTAAGCGAAATCTGAGTTCGGGTTTTTTCATCGATTCCTGAAGTAATTCAGCCAATTCCTTTTCTTTTTTCGGGTGGCCAAAGGCTTTTTCGGCCATTGCCGGAAAATAGCCGGAATCAAAGTATGGGTTTCCGGTTTCCAGATTTTCCCAGTTTCCATTCTGATGTTTTTCTATTTCATAAGAAGCTGTTTTTTCAGGGTTTCGTGCAATGCCGGCAAACATGCCAAAACGGTGAAAAGGGAAAAGGTCGGTGAGGAAAAGAAAAGGAATTCCAAAAGAAAGGAGCAGGAAGGCAGGGAGTTCAAATCTTTTTACCATATGAATGGGATTAACCGATTCGTTTTTTCGCAGTAGGCATGATATTCAGGATATTTTGCCAAAAGAAATTTCTCCTCCGACCAGATTTTGATCAAAAATACAGCCGTCAGAACCAAGCCGGCAGCTACCCTATCCCAGGAAAAATATTGCCAGATCAGGGTGGCGCAAACCACAAGTACGCCTGCATACATCGGGTGACGGATAAAGGCATACACGCCGGTTTGCACCAGCTGGCCTTTGGGTTTGGGTTCAGGAAAAACAGAAAAAGATTTCCAATGGAGGCCGGCCAGACCAGCCAGGGCGAGAAAAACACCGCTCAGTTCCCATATCTGAAGCTCAATCCGAACCGCAAGCCAGGGGCCGGTGAAGCCAAGATAAGTGAGGCAACCAAGTTGAATGGCCACCAGAACAAAAGAGATGAAAGAGACGGGATATTTCATAGGGTATCCATTGAGTCCGGGTCTGGAAGATCCTCAGGTGAAATCTGGTCCAGATCAGATTCGGCATCTTTGGGAATCGGATTGAAAGAAGCTTCCTTTTTTGTAAACAATCTGTATCGAATCCTTATTTCGGCCTGCCATCCCCTTTGAGGTTGAATGAAAAATAGTCGGTTTTCTGGTTTCTGGCCGATTTTATCGGGATTCGTTATCCAGATTCTTCTTCCACCCAATGCCGACCACTCGCCAGAAATTGTCCAGACCCTGTTGATTCGGTATTCCAAAAAATACGACAAAGCCAAAGACCGTGATCTCAGGAAATGGGTTTGGGCAACATTGTTATCTGAAAAAGCCCTGGTTTGAATTACCCTGAGTCCACCTGAGGGGTGAAGCGCAAATCGACTTCTCCATTTATTGTTGTGTCGGATGCGGTATGAAAGGGACAGCGGCAAAATCAGTTGCCATTTTCGGCCTGGCCTGGGTGAATAGTGCACACCTAAAACCGGATAAGCCAGGCCTTTTCCGAATATATAAGAATATCCGATGCCTGCCGTATATCCCCAGGAACGGAAAGGGTTGCGGTTATAAACCAGAATGGCGGAAGGAAAGAATTTTGTACCTGAAAATCCGGGCTCGCCACTGGCAAAAGACAAAGATGCCCGGCTGAGCCAAAAGTGTTTTTTGTTTTTTAAATGAACCATCGATACCGAAGGCGTGGCCCTGAATTCCTGAAGCTTCTCAGGAATTCTGGAGACCTGGAAATTTTCCGATTTGTAGCTCAAACCAGATCGAATCAGCGTAAATGCCGACTTGGTTTTCAGGGAGAAACAACGAATTTGAATCATGGCTTCTGCTCCCCTCCAGGCCACTGTGCCAGAATCGTTGGCAGAAGTTCTTTGTGGGACCAAAGCGCCGGAGACCTCAGCATAAAGCCAGGGGAGCTCCTGTCCCATTCCAGGAGTAAGGCACGGGAGGGCCGAAAAAATGAAGCCCAACCACAAGGGTCGGGCTCCGGTACAGGATTTAGAAAATGGAAATTTAAATTTTAACAAGCCGGAAGTTTTCATTTGTAAAAACTTCGCCGTCCTCCTTTTTAACGCGATAGGTGATAATGCCTTCTCTCTTAAGGAATAAGGGTTGAATAATGGAGCCAGAACAGAGGTAGTCCTCGCCATCATAGATTTTAACAAAGTCTCCGGTCTTTAAAACAGCAGAATCATAAATGATTTTATTGACGACATCCGCCCGCTTTTGCATGAACTCACCGATTTTTTTGTCCATTTCAGCGATGAGCCTGAGTTTATCCTCGGGAATTGAGTGTGTCATTCTGTTAAATCAGTGGCCAAATACATAATAATTGAAATGAATACCAAAAAAATTACGTGGGTTTTGGGCGTGCCCTCGCTTTTTGATGCAATGTCAGAGAGCAAGTGTGTGTTCTGAAAAATGCTCTTCTAACCTTTGTTTCTCCAATTTCGTGGGCAAAAGTAAAATTTGTTGATTAGTTTCTATGGTTCTGGCTATATATTTTTTTGAATTTTTCTTTCATCAGGCTGTTTACCCGGTCTTCTTTCCTTGTTTTGTTCCTCCATGCTAACAAGCCAAACTGCAACCAACGAAGCCATCGGGATTTTTGATTCTGGCATAGGAGGCCTGACGGTGGCCAAAGAGATAGCCAATCTGCTTCCCTTTGAAGATATCATCTATTTTGGGGATACAGCTCACCTTCCTTATGGCGATAAGTCTACAGCATCTATTCAGGCTTATTCTGTCAAAATTTCCCATTTTCTATTGAGTCAGAAAGTGAAGGCCATTGTGATTGCCTGCAATTCTGCTTCAGCGGCAGCTTTTGAGCTGGTACGGGAATATGTTGGGTCCAAAGCACTGGTTCTCAATGTAATTGATCCTGTGGTTGACCACGTTGCTGCCCACTATTCTGGCAAAAGGGTTGGTCTCATCGGAACCAAACAAACCATCTTTTCTAATATTTTCCATAAAAAACTGGACGCTTTGGGCTCTGGAATAGACCTGCGTTCTTTACCAACGCCACTTTTGGCTCCAATGATTGAAGAGGGTTTTTTCAACAATAAAATTTCAATTGGCGTAATCGAGGAATACCTCCACAATCCGCTTCTGGAAGGAATTGATGCCCTCATTCTGGGTTGTACCCATTACCCATTGATTGCCAGCGAAATCAAAGCATTTTACAAAGAGAAAGTAGATGTAATTGACTCTTCTGTCATAGTGGCCTCAGCGGTGCGGAAAGCGCTTACAGAACAAGGTCTTCTCAATAAAGCACATGCTGTAAACCGCCGGTTTTATGTATCCGATTTTACGGAGGCTTTCGAAAATTCTACGCTCCTGTTTTTTAAAGACAGGGTAAGTCTGGAACACTATCCGCTCTGGGAGTAGAGTCTGTTGCCAATTCCTCCAAATGCGTTTTCCAATATTGGCCCTGTTGCATCAAAGCCCTGCGTTCGGTTTCCGAAAAACGGTTTAATGTGGGATAGACCATGCCAATTCGGGCATTGGATTGTAGCAGAGAGCGGTTTTCTTCAAAAAAATTCCAGTACAAACTGTTGAAAGGACAAGCATCCTTTCCTGTTCGCTTTTTTACATCAAATGTGCAGGAAGGACAGTAATTGCTCATTTTTCGGATGTATTGGCCTGAACTCACATATGGCTTACTTGCGGTCATGCCTCCATCGGCATACTGGCTCATGCCCCTGGTATTGGGCAATTCTACCCATTCAAATGCATCTGCGTAAACCCCCAGATACCAATCATCCACAGCCGCAGGATCAAGTCCCGCAAGGAGGGAAAAGTTTCCAATGACCATTAGCCTTTGGATATGGTGGGCATAGGCAGTTTCCAGAGATTGCCCCAGACACTGGCGCATACACTCCATTTTGGTTTGTCCTGTCCAGTACCAGGAAGGGAGGGCTTGCCTGTGTCCAAAATAGTTTTCAGTTTTTAATGCAGGCATTCGCCCCCAATACATTCCCCGGATGTATTCCCGCCAACCGAGTATCTGACGTATGAATCCTTCCACCTGATGCAA
>JBIPNA010000480.1:0-2517 GCA_044375665.1 Catalimonadaceae bacterium | reverse complement strand
CTTCTCAAGTTTATGCACCAGATAAAAAAAACCGAGATTTGTTTTTCCGGCCTGGGCACCGGCATTGGTTTCTGCGGCTCTGGCAAAGTAAGTCAGAGCCGAATCAGTGTAAACCGATTCATTAAATGCCATGCCAAGGTTGTTGAGCAGCCTTCCGTCGTTAGGAAACTTCCTAATGCCCTCCTGCAACTGAAGAATTTCTTCGAGGGTGTTGCCCCTCCTCCGATGAACCTGAGCCATGGCCAGATATGCTTCCGGACAGGGCCGTTTTTCCAATGATGCCTCCGCAAATTGTCGGCCCTTTTCCACATTGCCCATTTCATAATACAGGCCTGCCAGAGAAAGATTGGTCCTTTGATTGCGGTATTCCAGAGATAAAGCAGCTTTCAGATGGTTTTCTGCAAGAAACCTGTCTCCTGCCAATCTGGAATGATCCGCCAAAAGGACTTCTCTTGCGCTAAGAGCCTGATAATAGGGGAAATATCCTTCATTTATCAGGAAAAGAACTACTGCCCCCAAACCAAAAACCGGTATCCCGGCAACCGGCATATACCTTGGTTTGAAAACAACAAGATGTACACGAAGACCCATGCCCATCAATTGAAAAAAGTTGATCAGCACATACAGGAAAAAGCTCATCCCCATACAAAAATGGATCAGGGTAATGGCATCTTCCAGAACCTCCCACATCAGGTCGTTGGCCAGCCCGAAACTTAGAGCCACCCCCAGACAGAAAATCATTCCCAGGGCAGAATAAATGGCCCATAGGCCAGTATCTGGCTGGTTCTCTGAACGGGTGAGATCTGTTTTTTTCTCGATCATCCAAAACCCCAGACCCATTGTAATTGCCTGGAGTACCATAGGATTGAAGTAGAAAATATCCAAAACAAACTGGCCGGTATTTTTTAGATAAATCAGAATGAAGTTGCTCAGATAAAGCAGGGAAAAAACGGTGAAATGCAACCAGCTTTGGGTATTGTTTTCGTCCCTTGTAAGCAAGGTGAGCATGCCCTGCAAAACATCGGTTGAATTGAGGATGATAAAAAGTATGGATCCGATCAGCAAAGGATACCACAAATGGGCCAGAACCAAAGCCTGGTCTGCCACGCCAAAATCGCGGAAAATGCTCAGGGAGGCTGTGCCGCCATACCAAATCAGCAATACCCACCATCGGCGTGCCAGATTCCAATGGCCAAGCCAGGTCGAAATGACATAAACCGGACCTGCGACCACCAAAACGCACAACCCTGAAGCCCATTGTCCTATCCCATCCAGATGACCTAAGGCATCGGCGCCAAACAAGGCCACTCCTGCACCAAATCCAGCAAGCCCTAAATACAAGGGCGTGTCTTCAAAATAGCTTACTCCAGCTCCGAGGAGACTGATGGCCAACAGAAACAAGGCCAGTGCCGGAAAATAAATCCAGTTTGGGGGTAAGATATTCTGAACCGCAAAATACTCTCCAAAGGCATAATTGGGCAATCCCAAAGAAAACTCCATCAAATCTGACGCAATATCATATGCCTTAATGGTCAGCTCTTTAGGCACATATTCCAGTGTTGTTTGAAAAGTCCATTCAGTACCTTTCCACCAGGCAAATGCTGCAAATACTGTGGTTACAAAGAATAGACTTAATCCAATGCTCCAGGCCCTGCGATCTGCTGCGGGCCAGGTTTTTTGTTGAATGGGTTCAAGCATAGCAGGGCGGCAAAGATAAGGAAGAATCACGCCCAAAAGGAAGGCCCGTTCAGGAAGGCGCCCAAATGAATGCAAACGACTCTTGTCCTGCCTGCCTTTTCCTGTATTTTGCCACCAAAATCCTGCACCAAATTGATTCGGTTTATTCTCAACCAGACAGAAATACAATCATCACTTCCTCCCGGGACACTTTTGCTCGATTTCATTCGATATCATGAACATTTAACAGGCACCAAAATCGGATGCCGTGAAGGTGACTGCGGAGCTTGCACTGTCCTTTTGGGATCGTGGAAAAATGGAAGTTTGCAATATCAATCTGCTACTTCCTGCCTTACTCCCTTGGGAAATGTACATGGAATGCATGTAGTGACCATCGAAGGACTAAACGATAAAGATTTATCTCCTGTCCAACAGGCTATGGCCGGGGCCTCTGCATCCCAATGCGGCTTTTGCACGCCCGGATTTGTAGTTTCACTTACTGGCTTTGCCATGTGTTCCCCAAAGCCAGACTACGAAAATGCCCTGGCTTCCATTTCAGGAAATATATGTCGGTGTACGGGCTACAAGTCTATAGAACGTGCTGCTGATTCTGTTTGTAAACTCCTTCAAAGCCGGCCCGGCACGGAATCCCCGATCAATTTCGCCCTTCAAAATGGCTGGGTCCCAAAATATTTCGCCGAAATACCTCAAAAACTTCAGAACTGGATGGAGGGGCTTAAGCCTGTTTCGAATCGGTCTTCGGGGAAATTGCTGGGTGGTGGCACTGATTTATACGTCCAGCAACCCGAATCAATGCGTCACGAGGAAATTCATTTTATT
>JBIPNA010000113.1:0-9769 GCA_044375665.1 Catalimonadaceae bacterium | reverse complement strand
GCCGTGGTGGGGTTTTACTTCCACTTTTACAGAAGGCGGGGCGATGCTTTCAAAGTGCTTTTTGAACAAAGCCGTGATGGCATCTGAGTTTTGGTTCGGAACAAGCCGCATCGAAATTTTGGCGAAAGCTTTGGAAGGCAACACGGTTTTAGACCCTTCTCCGGTATATCCGCCCCAGATTCCATTCACATCCAGGGTTGGGCGTGTCCCTGTTCTCTCAGCCACTGTATATCCTTTTTCTCCCCAGACATCCCCCACCTGGAGATCTTTTTTGTAGTCGTCCAGGTCGAATGGGGCTTTGTTGAGTTCGGTGCGGTCGTTGTCGCTTAACGGAAGGACAGCATCATAAAATCCGGGAATGGTGATGTGGTTGTTTTCGTCATGCATAGAGGCAATCATTTTTGCCAGGATGTTGATCGGATTGGCCACAGCTCCTCCATAAACACCTGAGTGCAGGTCCCGGTTCGGTCCTGTTACTTCCACTTCTACATAACTGAGGCCACGCAGTCCTACATCAATCGAAGGAATGTCGTTGGCAATCATGCTGGTATCTGAAATCAATACCACATCCGCCTTTAGTTTTTCCTTATTGGCAATACAAAAGGGGCCCAGGTTTCCGGAGCCGACCTCTTCTTCACCCTCAATCATGAATTTGACATTGCATTTCAGGGTGCCGGTTGCCATCATTGTCTCAAAAGCTTTGATGTGCATATATACCTGGCCTTTATCGTCACAGGAACCTCTGGCAAAAATAGCTCCTTCGGGATGGACCGCTGTTTTTCGAATGACGGGCTCGAAGGCAGGGGAAGTCCAGAGATGGTCGGGTGCAGAAGGCTGCACATCGTAATGCCCATAAACCAGTACAGTTGGCAGGGCAGGATCGATTAATTTTTCGCCGTACACAATCGGATGCCCGGGTGTTTCACAAATTTCGACGGCATCGGCACCGGCTTCCACCAGTTTCTTTTGGATAAATTCTGCCGCCTTCCGCACATCGGCCTTAAAGGCGGAATCAGCTGAAATGGAAGGAATACGAAGCAGGTCAAAAAGCTCGTCCAAAAACCGTTGACGATTGGATTGGATGTATTCGTTTGGTGTCATGTTGAAGAATTTACCGATTTAGACTTGTAGAGGTACATTTTGTTTTCTGTCCCTTTCCGCAATTTTTCAATATTACTGCGATGGGTATACAAAAGCATCATGCTTAGAAAAACGCTGAGGGCCATAGCCGAAGGCGAAGCCGGACCGCAAAAACCTGTGAGCAAAAGGACTGAAAATACCAATCCACCCACCATGGAGCCGACCGATACAAAGTGGAAGATTGTAAACAGCAGCAGAAAAACGCCAACGCAGATTAGTCCGGCTTCCCAGGAGACAGCGAAAACCATTCCAAGCAGGGTTGCTACTCCCTTTCCGCCCCGGAAACCGGCAAAGACAGGATAAATGTGTCCCGCTACTGTAGCAAGGCCAAAAAGGAGTGCGAAAAACAGATATTCTTCCTGTGGAAAAAGGCCTTGTTGAGCAGCAGGCCTGGCCAGGTTGGTGGAAACGAATCCTTTTAAAATATCGAAAATCAGGACGAAAGCTCCGGCTTTTTTCCCCAGGACTCTAAAGGTATTGGTTGCTCCTGCATTTCCGGACCCTTTGGTTCGAACGTCGACACCGTAAACCAGTTTGCCTGTCCAGACCGCTGCAGGAATGCTTCCAAGAAGGTAGCAACAAAGGAAAACCAGAATAAGAAAGCCCATGAATGATCGGATAGAAGGGAGTGCAAGATTATAGAAAAAATAGGGTACCCGAAAGGGCAAAACCCCTTTGATCTTTAATCCAAAGACAAAAAGCAAATCCAGATTGGTCAACAGTTCTCATAGCATTCCTGATAAATTGCGATTTCGGATTTCGTTTTTCAACTTGCGGCAAATTCCAGGCTGGTTTTTCCGGTCTTAGCCCTTGTACCCAATGAAAAAAAATACTCTACCGGCCCTGTTGGCAATTGCTTTTAGTGGCCTGTTACAGCCCGTTCTGGCACAGGAGGATGTGTTGTATCTGAAAAACGAGACCAAGAAAATCGGAAAGATTCTTGAGATCGGAAAAGATAAAATAATGTATCTGCCCAGTCCGGATGCAAAAATTGAAAAGGTATCCAAGGAAGATCTTGTTCTGGTGCTTTTCGAAAATGGTGCCTTCCTTACATTTCCATCTGAATACAAAGGAATTGAAGGTCCATCGGAAACCCGGCATGCTGAAGACTGGCTGCTGACCAAAGCCCAAACCATCGTGCCCTGCACCATTCAGAATGCCGACGGGAATCCGGTTCTGGTTTCTGCAATGGGTGATACCAGCAAGAAAGACTATTCGGTTCCCAAAGACGAATTGATTGCCATTCTTTTTGCCAATGGAAACAAGCAGCTGCTCGGAAACAAACCTGTTGTAATTGCAGACATTCTCAGGAAAAAGTCCATGGTTCAACCTGCATCGGGCTTTTTGGGTAAGTTCGAAGTAAAACCGCCTGAGCCTGAAAAGAAGAAAAAGGGTTTGGGGCCCGAACTCGATCTGGACCAGGCCAGTTACGAGCAGTTCAAGCAAAAATCTTTGCAGAAAACGGACGATCTGGGGAAATACCTCAACCTTATCGCGAATAAATCGACAGAATCTGCAGTGGCCAATAAGGCAGTTGAGCAGGCGGTTGGTTTGTTTTTCAGCGATTCTTCCCTTGTTGAAACCACAAAGCCAAACGGTGAAAAGGATCAGCAACCCATCAGGAATTACCTCAATAAGCTGAAATTGCTGAAGTATTCGAAGGTGCTGATTGAATGGACTGATATTTCATATGTATCAAATCTGAGAAAGGCACCCGATGGATTTTATTATGGGGTGATTTCTCTCCAGCAAAAGTTCTCAGGTTTCATCGATAATAAAATGGTATACAGCGATGTGACCCGGAAAAATGTGGAGGTGGTGTTGAAGACCTACAAGAAAGAGGTGGAGGGAGAATCGGTGGAATTGTGGGATGTGTTTTTGAACAATGTGGGTATTTCAGCTTCCAGAAATTGATGATTAAGCATTTTTTGATTCTGTTGGGACTGAGTCTGGTTCTGGCAGAAACGGCTGCACAAGTGGTTGCACCCCCCATTTCTAAGCGTGCAGAACAGGATTTTGCTTTTGAAGTAAAAACGATTGATGAGTTTATAGAGCGTTTCAACAACGATCAATTCACATTGATCAGGCAATATCTGGAGACCAATTTTCCCAAAAAGAAATTCACCCGGCATGAGCTGATCAGAACCCTTTTTAACTATGAGGAGCCCCTTTGGGACAAGGAGCTGGCGGCCAGGTTTGTGGATGAAGTTTGCGATACCAGCCGGGAGAAATTCCTTGATTTCTACTCAGACAATTGGTATGCACAGGCCGAATGTCTGGTGAAATACAAAGGGGTTCCGAAGAAAGTAACTGTAACACTTCAGGTTTTTGTATCAGACCGCACCGGGGCTGCAAAGTGGGTCATTTGTGGTGCCAGGGCCCCTTTCCTGGATTTTTCCAAACGATTGGATCCCAAGAAATTTCTTAACCCCATCAGCCATGCCACCGATTTCATCGGACTGAAAAGGGCCATGGAGGATAAAATGTTTGTCCGCAACTACATCGCTGAATCGTTTAAAGAAAGCCACCTGAACAAGTATCTGGCGGCGGTTTCTGCAGGTGATATTGTTTTTCAGCAGATCAATTCTGTTACCTATCATTTTATGGGCCTTGAGAATTGGCTTTTCACTGTGAAGGAATACATACGTCCTGGCCGGAATTCTGGTTGGTTGATTCAAAGTCTGACCAGGAAAACAGGTCCTGAAAAAGCAGATTATAAAAAGAATACCCTTTTCTGTGATTGATATTCGAATTTCATTCCGGGTTGTACTCTTCCTCTTCCTTTTCGGGCCTTTCTTTACCAAGGCCCAACAGGGACTCGAACTTGAAGCCAGGGATCGGGATGAAATCCGTAGCAAAGCCATTGGTCTGATTAAAGATTATGAGCAGTTGCTCAATGTGTTGGCCACAAAGGGTACGACTGCTTCAGATGTGCAGGATATTGTGGGCCAGGCCACTAAGGAGGATGGACGAATGTTTTTCGATGCCAAAGTCAACATTGAAGATGATTTATATGCCCTGAACGCCGATTCTGTTGCATCCAAAGATGTTTCTGTTGAAAAGTATTTGAACGACTGGGACTTGTTTTACACAAAAGGGTATGATGAGTCGGTGTCGTTTTCAGACCTCAGATTAAGCGAAATGGCAACCAAGGAGTATTCTTACCTGAAGGTTTATTTTGTATCCCAGTTCAAAAACAGACATAAGGATTTCGACCGAAATTATCCGTTAAGGAAACGGATAGCCCTTATCCGGTTTGAGAAAAAAGGGGAATCATGGGTTGCCTGGATAAACGGAATCGGGTTTTACACCGGGAAAAAGCCTGATGGGACCATCTACACGCAGGAGAGTTTCGAAGAAGATTACAAACCCTTTGTAAAGGAAAAGAAGGCCAGATTGGTTTCGGCTTCGTCAGAAAGTTCATCTGACACCCTTTTGGCTGCCGTTCAGCTTCAGTTGCAGAAAAGATCTGATTCCTTGTATGCTGAGGCGGTGAAGGCACAGATTCAGAAATCGGAGGAACAGGTTAGAAAAGACAAATTGTATCAGGGAGCCGTTGCCAGGGGAGACTCATTAATTGCTTCAAAGCAATTCCCTGCGGCACTTGAAGCGTTCACAGAAGCCAGGGCTGCCAAGCCACTTGAAATTTACCCCCGAACCAAGGTAAATGAACTTACTAAACTTCTTGCAGAAGGAACCTCCGATCCAAAGGAAATATCAGACAAGCAAATCGCGGAAGGAGACCGGCTTTTTAAAAACAGAGATTATGAAGGTGCCCGACAATCCTATGGCTCGGCATTGAAAATTTTTCCTGATCAGGCATCCATCAAAGAAAAAATTGCCCGGGCGGACCAGATCATCCGAAACAAAGCTGAAATCAGGTCCCGATACACTTCAGGTAATTTTAAACAGGCTTTGAAAGAGTATGGTCGGGTGATCAATGAAAACAAAACAAACCCGGATTATTATTTCGAAAGAGGCCGCTGCTATCAGGCCATGGGGGACTCGAAAAAGGCATTGGCAGATTTAAATAAAGCCATTGAGCTGGATGGAAATTTTCAGGAAGCCTTGCTTACAAGAACTCAGGTTCTGCAAAAAACGGGAGACAACATCCGGGCCATTTCTGACCTTGCGACCCTTATTTCTATAGATCCGAAAAACGAAGAATACCATTTCAGAAGAGGAAATTTATTGGCCATCGTTAACGATCTGGATCCGGCAATAGCCGATTTTTCAGAAACCATTAAGCTCAATCCGGGAAATGTTAAAGCCTGGTGCGCAAAATCTGATGCGTTGCGCCGGAAAAACCTCCTGGATCAGGCACTGGAAAGTGCCGAAAAAGCCATAGAAATCAATCCCAATTTTTCTTCCGGGCAGTTTCAGAAAGGTCTTGCGCTGTTGGAAAAAAAAGAGGACGAAAAATCTGCCGCAGCTTTTTCAAAGGCACTTCGGCTCGGCATCTCTCCTGAACAGGAGAAGGTACTTGAAGGTTATTTCCGGGTATTTATGGAAAATGCCAGGCAGGCTGAAGTGCAAAAACAACCTGAACTGGCCATCACCCATATCCGGAGGGCTTTAACTGTGAAGCCAAAATCTCATGAGGGGTATTATGCCCTTGGGCTTCAATATGAAAAGCTGTCCAATGAAGCCGAAGCACTCAAAGCCCTGGATCAGGCCTTGTTTCTAAAAGACGATTTTTCACCTGCCTATTTGAAAAAGGGACAGATTTTTTTGCGGCAGAAGCAGTTTTCAATTGCCCTGGATCCTTTTCACAGGGCCAGAAAATATGATAGGAAAAATGTGGATGCCTGTCTTGGGCTTGGCGAGTCGTTCATGGAAATGAAGCAGTACGATTCGGCAATGGTTTGGTTTGGAGCAGCCCTTGACCTAAAGCCCGGGTCGTCCATGGCTTTGCAAAAGCGTGGAATCTGCCATTTTAAGATGGAGAATTACCGCCGCTCCCTCATGGATTTTGAAGAAGCCATCCAACAAAACAAAAAGAATGCCGAGGCCTATTTTTACAAAGGAAAAATCAATAAAGCTCTCCGGCAGTTTGAAAAGGCCATCGACGATTTCAATGAGGCGTTGGACCTTGGGTATAGCAAATACGAATGTGCTCTTGAAATTGGGGTTGCACAGGCCGATATGGGCAACCACAGCAAGGCCATCAAGTTTTTTACCAATGCCATCAAAGAAGATCCCGACCGTGGCCTGGCTTATGCCAGCCGTGGATTAAGCTACCTCGCTGACGAGGATTACAAAAATGCCATGGCCGATCTCGATGAGGCCATCAAAATCGATACCGCCATGGGCAGGGCTTCCAACAGAATTGAACTTGGATTTCTGAAGCTCCGGTTTCAGGATCTGGAAGGTGCAGAAAAACAGTTCAACAAAGCCCTGGATTATGATCCATACAATGCCAGGGCCAACTATGGCCTGGGAGCTTCCCAGTTTTTATTGGGCAAACAGGAGTTGTCGATGCGGACTTTCGAACAGGCATTTATCCCCCGAAAATTGGATTATGATAAATTCAGGAAGGATCCGTGGATGAAAGAAATAAACAAGAATAAAGACTTCAAGAAGCTCGTAAAAGCGTATTTCAAATAGGCTTTTGTGGTACAAATGAGCTTTAAACAGGAATCAGATCCAACCTAAACGGTCCGCGGCAAACCAGAGTAGCCGTATGCCAAACCCTACCAAAAATAGTCCGCTGGTAAATCTGAACCATTTGATGGTTTTAGGTGTAAGGTGTCGGATCAGAAATTTTGCAGCATAAGCCTTGGCTACATCTGTAGAAAATACAGTCAGTGCACTCGTTGCGAAAAAGACCAATGCAGGTCGGACCCCGGCTTTTCCTATCCCATCCTTGACCATGGCCGAAGTGCTTAGCCAGAACATCCATGGGAAGGGGTTGAAAGTATTAATGCTGAAACCCTTTCGAAACAAGGGCCAGATGTCTTTGAATTTCAGCTGTAAAGGTTTTCCCGTCCCAGGATTTGTCCGGATGGTTTGAATTCCGGTTCCGATCAGAATAGCTCCCCCAAGCAGAGCCAATATTTCATGAAACCAGGGGATTTGTTCGAGCTTTTGGAGCAGGGAATAGGAAAGGGCCATGAGCAAAATGTCGCTTGCCACAACTCCGGCGGCTAATGCTACAGAAACGCCAAATCCATGATCAATGCTGGCTTTCAGCAAAGCAAAAAAGGCGGGTCCAATGAGAAAAGCCAGACCAAAACCCAAAATAAAACCCTCAGAAATGGTCTGAAACCAAATGTTATCCACGTATTTTTAATCAGGGCAGTAAAGGACAAGAAAAAAATCGGATGGAATCCAAATCATTGGCAACAGCCTCACCCAAAATGAAAAAATTCATTTATGAAGAGGCATCGCTCCCTGGAAAGGGTTTAATTATTTTGTCTGGCGTTATGGATACGGGTTAAAATGAAAAAAGGGCCTTTTTTAAGGGCCCTTCCTGTCATTCATATCACCTGTGGAAATTCTGATTAATGGGCAAGTATCATAAATTCAGTCCGGCGGTTTAGTGCCCTGCCAGATTCGCTTGCGTCTGTTCCCGGGGCTGGTTTCTTTTCACCATAACCCTGTGCTCTCAGTCTTGCCTGGTCTATGCCTTTGGAGGTCAGATAAGCAACTACTTTCTCTGCACGCTTTTTGGAAAGTTGATTGTTGTAGTCATCTTCTCCAAGGAAGTCAGCGTGTCCTGAAACCTCAATGACAAGTTTTTCATTTTCAGTCAGCATGTTGTACAACATGTCCAGTTCTTTATTCGAACGGTCAGAAAGCTGATCCTGATCGAAATCGAAGTAGACATTGCGGAGGATGCGGGCCTTATTCAAGGTGTGGCGTTTCAGTTCGATGTTCCGCGTTAAGAAAATCGAACGGTTTTTTGACGCTGCCGGCACACTAACAATGATGTTTTTGAAATGAAAGCCTTCTTTTTCAACAGAAACCATGAATTCTTTGCTGGTGGTATTGCGAAGCGTAACTTCAAATACTCCATTCCGGACGCGAACAGGTTTGATTTCTTCTTTGGTATCCTGATCTGTAAAAACAACCTCTCCATCCAAAGGAATCCGGGTGTCGGTGTCCAGGATCAAAATACGGACTGCTGTTTCTTTGCGACTTTCTGAAGCCTGCAGGTCTTTAAATGGATCATACATATAATATCCCTGGCCATTGGCTACTGTTTTATCGATTGGTTCTTCCTCCAATACTTTTACTTCAAAGCCTTTTGCAGGATTAGCTTCCGGGGCAGTTTCTGAAGATTCGGGATTGGAAGTTGGCTCTGTTGGAGCTGCTGAACTTGCCAAAGCTGCATTCTGAAGGGCTTCTCTTTGGGCTATCCGATCTGCCTCTTCTGCCGCTTTGGCACTTGAATCTCTGGCCAGATCGTTTACACGGTCTTCCATGAGCGGTTTGTTTTCTTTGGCCAGTTCTTTGAAAGATTCCTGATCCTTCTTCACCGAATCTGGAATCGGCGGACCCGGAAGAAGGGTAAATATGTCCAGATCGCCTTCCCCATTCTCCTTAAACGAAGCATAATAGGCAACACCAGGCTCCGTGGGTGACAGAATAAAAGTATTGTCATCATCAGCAGAGTTTAGCGGGAAGCCAAGGTTTTCAGGGCTTTTGTAGATTTGATCGTTTTCATCCCAGCGGGCTTTGAATAAATCGAATCCTCCCATGGATTTATGGCCTTTTGAACTGAAGTAAAGCACTTTCCCGTCCTGATCCAGACTTGGGGCATCTTCATCAAACAGCGTGTTGACTTTAGGACCCAGGTTTACGGCCGAACCCCATTTTCCATTGCTTCTTCTTTCTGATAAGTACAGATCGGAACCTCCAAAACCACCGTTTCTATCACTTGTGAAAATTAATTTTCTCCCTTTGGCAAATAGAAAGGCTGCTGTTTCCCGGCCATTTGAATTGATGTTTTTTCCCATGTTTACCGGTTCGGACCAGATCCCGTTTGCTCCAAGATTGGACATGAACAGGTCCCCGTTTCCATCTCCTTTAGAGAGAATCATGGTTTTTCCATCCTCAGACAAACAGACTACAGATTCGTGCCCCGCGGTACCCAGTTCTTTTACCAACTGAATATTTCCCCAGCGGCCATTGCTGTCACGGCGGGCAACATAAATATCTTCAAAGAAGTGAAGGTCATCATCTATTTCCTGAGAATTTCCATTGGCCCTCCTGGAAGTAAAATACATGGTATTGCCATCGGGACTCAAAACAGGACCGTAGTCAGGGTAAGGACTGTTGAGGCCCTGAATCGCTTGAATTCTTGAGTCAACAGGCTTTTTAGAGAGTTCTTCGGCAACAAGGCACTCGAAAATGCACCTTTCTGCAGCTCTGCTTGCAGGGCCTTTATTGATTAAGGCATATCTGGAAGAACTGCCCTGTTGCACTGCTTCCTTGAAATGTTGGTAGTACTCGTTTGCTTTTGTGTAATTGCCTCCTACCTGGTAAGATCTGGCAATAAGAAAAAGCAGGTCGGGGAACAAATCCATCCCAACTTTGATTTCCGGCACATAATCAGGCTCAATGTCATGTGCTTTCAGGAAATAAGTCAGGGCAAATGATTTTTCGGAGGTCTGCAAATAACAAA
>JBIPNA010000479.1:0-2524 GCA_044375665.1 Catalimonadaceae bacterium | reverse complement strand
AGACGGGCAATAAAGAAAACCGCTTCAACCCAAAAAAGCTAAAAACTTTCAGCAGTGTGGATGTACAAAAGACTACCGTTGACGAGTACCGGCGCCAGCTGTTTGATTATCTCGGGCGGAACGGCAGGACAACCATGGCTTCTGCCGCAGCGGCCATGTTTTTTGATAAAACTTTCCCCGACATAATCGGCTCCATGTAAAATGATTTCTCTTTTACGAGCATTGTCGTTTACGCCTTTTTCCAATCCATCCAGCATCAAGGCCAGCCCATGTTTGGGACTGAATATTTGATTTCCGACCCTATAAAAACCTGGGCTGGTTTGGTAAGATCGCGGCTCATTGGAAAAACGGGTAGCCATTTTCAAACCTGAATTTTTACCATGGGCCACCCAGGTAGATTGCAGCAACTTTCGACCCTTCAGGTCAATGATAAACAGCCTCTTTTGATCGGAGGGCAAACTTAAATCGGCTATGGCCAAGATTGATTTGCGTGGATGGAACTTCAGATAACCTTCCACCGTTTTTTTAAACAGCGGAAAAGAAACCTGATTTTCTAAGCCGCAGGCTTTGTACAAAAGTTCCAGGGAGTCCTGAGGTATTACCGGTAATTTTTCCGGGGCGGAAATGGAAGGCGATGAAAAAACCAGCAAATAGAGATACAGGAGAATTTGCATGCTCAAATGTAACCATAACATCAGGGACCTTTTCATGAATTTTCTCAGGGACTGTATTTCAATCATTCAGGCATCGAACCCACAACTTGATCTAAAAATGGCTGTTGCTGCCGCCTTCCACACAATCCATTTGGCAGTTAGCCGATTCGCACCATGCAAAAAGTGAAAAATCATTTACTCTGGGAGCCAACCTACGGGCGATGAGGTCCAAAACTTAATGCCTACCCAAAGCCATCGCGATAAGCACCTTGAAACGATGCAATTCAAACCACACAGGTTAAGTCCAGAATTGGGCTTGCCGAACAACATTCCATCGAGCTTTCCTGGCCTACGCCTGATTCTAGAAACGCCTTTCTGGCCCGGCATGATTCGATTTAGGACCATTGCTGGTTCGGTCTGGACAAGGTTTTTTCTGATTGGAAGATTGGCTATTTCCAATTATTCCTCTGATGGATTAAATACAAAGGCAGGAAAAAGAAATAGAATGTTTCAAAAAAAGTAGAAAAGCCCAATTAATTTCCTATATTTATTCAGTATGCTAAAGATGTTAACATAACTTGTATCTACTGAAAAAACTTTCCAAAACAAATCTTAACTATTAAAAAAATACTATCCGATGATTCAATACATTTTAAAATTCTCAATATTTCTCATACTTATTTTCTCAACTGAAGATGTCCTGCATTCTCAGCCCGTGAATTATTCCGGGACGTATAAAATGAACCATAAAAAAAGTAAACTTCAAAAAAAACCCAAAGGACTTACCAGCAGCTTATTTATAATCAAGCAAAATGGAAATGATTTTACCATTATCAGATATCATTTCTATGGCAGAGAAAATGACAAGCTAAGTTTTGAAATGAAGGCGGATGGAAAAACCAGGCGAATGAAATTTATATACCATGGGAATTTGAAATGGAAGGGAAAAAGCCTGGTGGTAACGCTTTGGCGTAAAAATTTCCGGCATGTGAATGAGTACAGGTTTGGACTGAATTCCAGTGAGTTTATAGCAGACGAGTTCTTTATTGGAAAACCAAGAAATCACCATAATATCTGGGTTTATGACCGGGTCCGGCCCAAAAAGAGAAAATAAGGCCTGATGCCGGATTCCCTTTCCGACTTAGTCTTCGGTGGGCCTTTGGGGGTTCTTACATTTTTAAATTGGCAATCAGAAACCAGGTCGGGTAAGAAGCCGGCAAAGAGGCATAAAAGCTATTGTTGACCCATCCTCCCGGGTAAATCGGAACAAAAACCGTTTTTCCCCAAAAAACTGAAACCGTGAGAGGGATGGACGCGGCAGCCCGCAACCCGGTCCGCAAAACTGAGGCTTCCGGCAAGAGAAATGCCAGGGGCGGACAGGGTGAGGACTATAGCAGACAGCCCGACGGCGACGACAGGAGCCGGCTCACCCGCCTGATTTTCTTCAACGGATACCCACCAGCACGGAGGAATAAATGCCCGGATGAAGGTATGTTTTTGGGGAACGCCGATCCGGACCTTTGTCCCATTCAAAATAAAAAATCATGTTGAAAAAATCAGGTGCCGGGTCTTTTTTGTGGGTAGGTCTTTTAGGTTTTGGTTTGAATTCCTGTTCGCTCTTTGAGAAAAAAGAAGAAGAGAATCCGCAACCGGACAACAAAGTGGTTTATGGGGATACGCTGGTCCTGAAAACGGGCAAAGGATTTTCTCAACTGGCCATTTTACCGGGATTGTTTACCGGCGGGGCCAACGGAGGTTTTCAGGATGGCGTAGAGGCTGTGGATATGATGCTGGATGCCGATGGTCAGCGTCTGCACGTGGCCACGGTGTCGACCCTTACCACACAACAGGATCCGATCCACTCTATGCTC
>JBIPNA010000478.1:0-2529 GCA_044375665.1 Catalimonadaceae bacterium | reverse complement strand
GTATGTTCCTGAAATGAAATAAGTGGTTTTTGCCGTTCCTCCGGAGGTAGATAAGGAGAGTTCATCCATGACACCCACCTGAAGGAGCTCATCCAGCCAGTTGGTATTGGTGGCCCGGGCTACAGAATCATTGAAGTAATTGGCCGCAGGAAAAACCAGGTAGGTATTGACGGATGGTTTATTGGTGATGTTGTTTGGGTTTTGCCTCCATGTATTGGTATATGCCGAATCCAGGACTTTGAGGTAAGAAGGTCCATCGAGCAGATCGATGCGGTTTGTCAGTTGGGTAAAACTCCGCTGGTAATTGAGGTTGAAAGTACTTCGGCCCGATTTACCCTTCTTGGTGGTCACCAGAAGAACGCCATTGCTCCCACGTGCACCATATCTGGCACAGGCTGCGGCATCCTTCAGGACTTCTACACTTTCAATATCATTTGGATTGATGTTGGCCAGGGCATTGGTTTGATATCCCAGGGCAATTCCACCACCGATACCACCTCCTCCATCACCGCCGGCACCAGAAACAACAGGAATGCCATCGACCACCACCAGCGGATCGCTGGATGCCGACATGGATGAAGTTCCACGGATACGGATATTGGTTGCCGCCCCGGGCATCCCGCTCGATTGGGTTACCTGCATTCCAGGTGCCCTTCCCTGCAAAGCTTCAGTAAAACTTGGCGCAGGTGGCTGCTTGATTTGTGCAAAAGAGACCGTACTTGAATTTCCAGGATTGTAAATTTTTCGTTCCGGTTTGGCTATACCAACCACCACTGCCTCTTTCAATGTTTTGGACTCTTCTTCCAGAACAATGCTAAAGGTCGTTTTCCCTGAAATCGGAATAATCCTTTGGGCATATCCGACTGCCGAAACCCGCAACTGACCTGTCTGCGAAAGGTCGGAGGGAATATTGAATTTAAATTTCCCGTCAAAATCGGTTGTAGCTCCTTTGGATGTTCCCAAAACGAGGACAACAACACCGAAAATAGCTTCGTTTTTCTTATCCACCACCCTTCCGCTCAGGGTTACATTCTGGGCAAAAAGATTTTGTCCGAAAACACAAAGGGCCAATACAAAAACCAGGGATTTCTTCATGGCTTAAAAATTGAGGCTTATACCCAGCAACAGGGACCGGAATTGTGGAACATTGAAAAAAGCAGATCCATGTGCCAGGGCACGGGAAGCTGGTAAGAATGAATTGGTCTGGGCCTCAGGATCCCAACCCTGAAATTTGGTGAACGTGAGCAGATTCTGCCCCTGGACAAAAACCCGGGCATCGTTTAATCTGGCAAAAAATCCAGGAAGGCCATTTAATGTATAGGTAAGTCCCAGTTGCTTCAACCGTACATAGGAAGCATCGTGGAGGAACCGGGTTGTATTCCTTTGGCTCAGCAGGTTGACCCTGTATCCTAAAGCGGTATCGGCTCCCAGAAAATACAGGTTGTCGTCCACGGCAGATGTTCTGAGATTGGAATTGCCCGTCATGTATGACTGATATCGCTCGCCGGCATCCAGGATATAATTGCCCAGGGAGAAGGTAAAAAGGAAGTCCAGTTGAAAACGTCCCCAGGTCAGCTGGTTTTGAATGCCCCCATACCACTTTGGCAAGGCGGATTTATCTTTAATGGCAACCCGGGCTGCATCAATTTCTTCAAGGGTTTCGGGTTTGAAAGGATTTCCGTTTTTGTCAAGGATGAGTTCGTCGCCTTTCAGCCATCTGCCCTGTGGATCATCGACGGAAGCAAATCCTGCCCATCGGGGTAGATAAAATCCTGAGACGGATTGTCCTTCAATAGAGGCAGCTCCAAGGAAGGCATTGACCTGGTCCTGATTAAGTCCATCTGAAGAGACCACCTCATTTTTCAAACCTGCCCATTGAATCTGGGTACGCCATTCAAATTTTCCACGCTTCAGGTTGCGTGTCTGCAGTTCAAGTTCGATGCCCCTGTTGACAATTTCAGCACCATTCAATACAAAGCTGTTTCCATCCAGACCCTGAGAAGGGGCAAATGGGTAGAATTGAATGGCATTTAAGGTGCGGCGCTCAAAAACACCAATGCTTCCGGAAACCACGCCTTCAAAAGCAGAGGCCTGAATCTGAAGTTCATTTACCCAGTTCTTCTCTGGTTCCAACTTGGTGCTCGCCAGGGTAGATGGATATCTGCCCGGATACTGTCCCTGGTCAACATAAGGCAGATTTCCTTTCCAGTAGCCGCTGGCCTGGTTGTTGGTCATCAAAGAATTGCCTGTAAGAGATGATGCCACAGTTACCCTTGCTGCATTCAGCCAGGAAACCTGCTGCATGAAAGGTTCTTTCTTCAGGTCCCAACCAATGCTGGCAGAAGGAAAAGGCACAAAACCGATGTCTTTTCCATAGCGGGTTGAAGCGGTGAGGGAAGTACTCAGATTGAGGAAATACTTTTTGTTCCAATCGTAGTCCACGCCATAGAACTGGGTTGCAAACCCAAACCCTGTCTCCGCTCCTATGGGTAAACCTGCAAACCGGGAACCAAAAGAAACCAGCTTGGA
>JBIPNA010000477.1:0-2535 GCA_044375665.1 Catalimonadaceae bacterium | reverse complement strand
TTTTTTCGCCATATTTGTACGTTGATCTTGCAAAGGGAAAAAGATCAATAATTGTGATTTTGGGTTTATTGAAATTTCAGGAGGCTCTCGTTGAGGGCCTTCTGATTTTTTAGCCCTTCCATAACCTGACTTACTTCCTTTTTTAAAAAAGATTTTTTGGGGGGCCAGTCCCTCCTTAGGTCGGGTCGGGCTCTACGCGACAATCTTTCCGGCAATTTCCACTGACGAAAATTTCCCCCGGATCAAAACCCATTTTCTTCTGCGCCGGAAAGGATTTCTGCTGCGATCCCTCTGGCAGAATAACTTAAGACCAGGTTTCGCCTTCCTTTTCTCCTAATCCCGGATAAGCATTGCTTTAAAATAACATGGTTCTTATGTTGAAATTCTGTCAAAAAAATGTAGATGATACCCTCCTCATGTACATTTCATCGACATGAGGCCTGCCGTTTTCTTGTTTAAACTGCCCCAAACCAGAACGGTACCAAAATCAGGATTATCTCTTTCAAATAAGCCTTCCAATAAAAAAGGCCGCCCTAATTAAGGACGGCCTTTTGTGCCGAAGGTGGGACTCGAACCCACATGGCCGTGAAGCCACACGCCCCTGAAACGTGCGTGTCTACCAGTTTCACCACTTCGGCAATAAGAGCGGGAGACGAGGTTCGAACCCGCGACCTACAGCTTGGAAGGCTGTCGCTCTACCAACTGAGCTACTCCCGCTTTTGGTGTTGGTAATCGAGGTTCCGAGCGGATTCGAACCGCTGTACAAGGTTTTGCAGACCTCTGCCTAGCCACTCGGCCACGGAACCGTTTATTTTAACGGGCTGCAAAAGTAGGAAAGCCCTATCCAATTCAAAACTTTTTGGAAAGATTCCTTCCCAAAAATCAAATTTGTGCCTCCCTTCAGCCACATGCAAAAAATCAACACTTTGATAACCAGCTACGGTATGTCCGGCAGCGTTTTCCATGGACCCCTCCTCCATGCCCATCCTTCTTTCCATTGGGTGGGAGCCGTAGAACGTACCTCCGATAAAGTCAGGCTGCGGTTTCCCGATGTCCATGTTTTTCGCTCTCTTCAGCAGGCTTTGGAAACCCTCCGCCCCGAACTGGTTGTCGTCAATACTCCACCAGAGTGTCATGGTTCTGAAATCAGGCTGGCCCTCGAAGCTGGTTGCCATGTGCTGGTAGAAAAACCATTCTCTACAGATCTGGAGGAGGCCCGGGCCCTCGTCAGATTGGCTTCAAAACAACAAAAAGTACTCACTGCATTCCAAAACCGTCGCTGGGATTCCGATTTCCTCACCCTTCAGGCAGTCCTGACCGATCCTCGCCTTGGCGACTGGGTTTATCTGGAATCTCATTTCGACCGATACAGGCCTGAGGTTGATCCAAACTCCTGGAAAGAACAACCTCATCCCGGCTCCGGTCTTGTTTGGAACCTGGGCCCTCACCTAATTGACCAAATTCTATGCCTTTTTGGACCGCCCGATTCCCTGCGGGCTACCGTTTTGAAACAACGTACAGGCAGCAGGGTAGACGATGCCTTTTCCATTCAGATTACCTACGGTCAGAAGTTGGTTGAACTGCGGTCAACCTATCTGGCGCCGGATAACCGGTTGAAATACAGGCTCCACGGTACGCTTGCCACCTACCAGAAGTTTGGTATGGATGTCCAGGAAGCCCAGCTTAAGGCGGGTATGTTTCCCGGCGATAAGGCCTACGGACAAGAACCTGAAAGCCAGACAGGCAACCTGATTTTCCCAGATGGAACGGAAACTCCTTTTCCCAATCAGCTTGGTCAATACCAGGAATTTTATTCCCGGCTTGCCGGTAGCATCAGGGAAGGGAAGCCTGCCCCGGTTTCAACAGCCGACATGCTTTTGCTTACCGAATTAATTCAGGCAGTTTATCAAAGCGCAGGCAACGGAGAAACCTGGCCTTTCCTGGCCTGATGCCTTATTGATTGATTTGGAATAGGGTTACCCCTGCCCCGCCGCGGTCAGCGTGTTCGTCGCGGATTTGTTCCACCTGCCTGTATTTGCGAAGGAGGTTGCGGATATGGGTGCGCAAAATCCCGTCCCCTTTGCCGTGGACAATTCTCAACTCTTTTTGGCCCAGTAACAGGGCTTCGTCAATCCAGGAATCTACCAGACTCAGCGCTTCCTCAGCCCTAAGTCCGCGAACATCGAGTTGATTTTCAAAACGCATCATTTTTTCATTCAGGTTCACGGCCGTTCCTAAATTTCGTGTTCTGGCTGGGGCTTTTGGCTGGCCACTCATTTTTTCGAGTCGTTCCATCCGGATATGCGTTTTCAAATCTCCAATCTGGATACTGGCATCTTTTCCTTTCCGACCCAGGAAAATCCCAATGCTTTCGGTTCCCTGGATCCGCACAAAATCACCTGCGGAAATGGGTCCCTCTACAGGAACAATAGGTGTTTCTTCCTTTTTTTGTTCTTCCGGGTCAGGCGTGACAGGTGTTACAGTTTCAGGAACCAGTTGCTCTTTAACCTGTTCCAGTTTCAAACGTACTTCCCG
>JBIPNA010000476.1:0-2536 GCA_044375665.1 Catalimonadaceae bacterium | reverse complement strand
AGAAGTCGGTGTTCAGGCAGAGTTAAAAGAGCGACACATTATACGAAGGAAGTTTTGGACTGCCTATCTGAAGGAGATCAATAAAGTATCTTCATTATACCAGAATGTGAGTGCCAGTCGGGACCATTGGATAAGTGCAGGTGGCGGCATAAGTGGCGTTACCTACACCAGCGTTGTTACAGGCGATTATATCCGAATTGAGCTTACCATTTCGGGCCGGACTCAGGAAGAAAACAAATCAATATTTGATGCGCTGTATTCCAAGAAAGAACTGGTAGAAAGCGAGTTTGGTTGCCCTTTGGTTTGGGAGAGAATGGATGAAAAACGAATGAGTCGGGTGAAGTTTGAACAACCTGATGTCAGCGTGTTTCACGAAGAAGATTGGGAAAAGATGATAGAATTCATGAAGGTCTATGTCCCTAAATTTGAAAAAGCGTTTAAATTCCCAATTCAACAATTGGCGAGGCGATAAGCGATGATGAAGTACCATGACTTGGTCAAGAATCAAATCATCAGGCCAGGATCGCGGCCAGCGGGCTGTTTTCCAGGGTAAACAATTTCTCAGATTCTGTTTACCCCATTTTTGAAAAGGTTGCTCCGAAAAGAAAAAAGCCCTGCAAAATTTTCATTTACAGGGCTTTGGCTAATACAACTGTGATTCCGCTGGGATTCGAACCCAGGACCACTACATTAAAAGTGTAATGCTCTACCAGCTGAGCTACGGAATCTTTCCCAACAATTTTGGATGCGGTTTTAATTCCGTTTCCGTAATTGCGGGTGCAAAAGTAGGGAATCAGGTCGTTCACACAAACGGAATGGGAAAAATCTTTCAAAAACTCCTTGGTTTAATTTTCTTTATCCCCCTTTTTGGATGGTCTCAAATACCCCCTGCCTCTTTTTCTGCAGCCGATTCCCTCTTTTCAAATCAGCGTTTTTCGGAAGCCCGGGACATGTATGCGGCCCTTCTCGAAAAAACAAACCGCATCTCCAAAGCCGATTTACTCAAGCTTGCTTTTATGGAAGAAGCCCGTGGGAATCCCCTTGAGGCCATTTTTTACCTGCACCAGTTCTATTTGCTTCAACCTGAAAAGGATGTCAAACTGAAAATTGAGGAAATGGCAGACCAGAACAAGTTCCAGGGATACTCGGTGGACGAGGCCGATTATGCCTATTTTCTTTATCGGACCTATAGCCCCTACGTGGAAAAGTTTTTTCAGATCATGGCCCTGGTCGTTTTCCTGCTGGTCGTTTACCGGAAGATCCGGGGTATTTCATTGGGTTACTCGCCGATATTTACCCTGATCTTCCTTGTGGCCGCTGCATATTTCACCAACTTTTCCCTTCCTTACAAAAGGGCCATCCTTTCCGGTGAAAAGACCCTCCTTATGACAGACCCCTCCGCCGGATCTTCGGTGGTAGCTGTGCTCGAGAAAGGGCATCGGGTAGAATGGATGGGTGAGCAGGATGTCTGGCTCGAAATCCGATGGAATGAAAAAACGGGTTGGGTCAAAAAATCTTCGCTTTTGTTTTTTCTCTGAAACCAATCCCTTTGACAAAATCAACCTCCTTTTCCGGCCCCATCGCCGAAATAGAATACCTGGAAAGGCTTCTTCAGTTGGAACAGGCCGAAGATCTGGCCGACTATCAGCGCCAGGTCCTTGAAACTCCGCTCAAAGAACGCCAAAAGAAAGGAAGTACCTGGTACCCGGTCCGGCTGGTGCATACAAGAATCGGAACCGGCGGCAAGTTTGTGCTTGAGCTGGAGCGTAATCCGGAATTTAATCAGCCACATCAGTTTCAATCGGGCGTTCAGGCCGCCCTTTTCTGGAATGCCCCGGCAGGACAAAAAACTCCGCAGCTGGCAGGGACTGTTATCTCCGTCGATCAGCAGAAAATGGAACTTCAGGTGCAGGCCGATGACCTCCCCGATTGGATCGATGAGCGGCTGATCGGGGTGGACCTGCTTTTTGATGAAAACAGCTACAGGGAAATGAAGTCCGCCCTTCAACAAGTGCGGGAGGCAAAACCTGGGTCAAGGCTGGAGCAAATCCGGGATACCCTTCTGGGATGGCGGCAGGGTGAAATGGCAAGCGCTACCCTACCCGATCTTCCTGCTTTACAGCATTTAAACAGTTCCCAGAAAACAGCCATTCAGCAAATGCTTGGTGCCAAGGATGTTTTTGCCATCCATGGGCCTCCGGGGACAGGAAAGACGACCACCCTGGTAGCAGCAGTTCAGGCCGCTTTACCTGCAGTGAAACAGGTGCTGGTTTGTGCGCCGTCTAATGCTGCTGCCGATTTGCTCACGGAAAAGCTTGCTGCAGCAGGCATCCGTGTGCTCCGGATTGGGAATCCCGCCCGCATCAGTGAGGAAATCCTGCCCTATACCATGGATTACCTTATTGCCAGCCATATAGAGGCAAAGGAAATTAAACGTCTCCGAAAGCTTGCCTGGGAGCTTAAGCGTATGGCATATTCCTACAAGAAGTACTACGACCGAAGCGAAAGAGAGCAAAAACAAGCCATGCTAAAGGAG
>JBIPNA010000475.1:0-2537 GCA_044375665.1 Catalimonadaceae bacterium | reverse complement strand
AACATCATGCAGCACTTGTTTTTGTCCGTAAGAAAACGAAACATGATCAAAGACCAGTTCTTTGGAAAAGCCATGAAGGGGCTTGGGTTGGGCGGCTTCCCTGATATCGTTTTCCGAATCCATCATCGAGAAAATCCTGTCTGCGGCAACCAAACCCCTTTGCAATGTTGCGTAGGCATTCGACATGGCTTTGGCGGGACTTAATACCTGAGAAAACAAAACGATGTATGTGATGAATTTCGAAGCATCCATTTCCGCATCTTTGGTGATAACCAGATGACCACCGTATAAGATAATACCAATGGCAGAAAGAACGCCCAGAATTTCGGAGGAAGGGGAAGCCATTTCACGTTTGTTCAGCCACCCTTTGATGTAGTTCCGGAAGGCATGGTTTGTCTCGTCAAATTTCTCCCGTACAAATTTTTCTGCATTGAAGATCTTTATAACCCTTAATCCTGAAAGTGTTTCCTCCGTAATGGAAATGAGGTTGCTCATTAATGCCAATCCATCTCCACTTTTCAATTTTCGGCTAACAAGGTTGATTAAAAGGCCAGCTACCGGTAAATAAAGAAGGGTAAAAACAGTAAGCTGTGGAGACAATGCGAAGAGAAATGAAAAATAACCGATGATCAAAAGCGGTTCTCTAAATACAGCCTCGAGGGAAATGAGAACAGAAAACTCAATATCCTGAACATCATTGCTGATGATGGTTATTAAATTTCCCTTTTTTTCATTGTTCAAATATGAAAAGTTCAACTCTGTGTACTTATGGAATATTGCCTTCCGCAAATTTTCCATAAGTCGGGTTCTCATCCGGGTGATAACCCGTTGAGCTATATATTTACTAAGGTTAGATAGAAAAATGAAAAGAAAAATAATTCCACATATAAAATATAAAGCATACTCCAGCCCATCGTTTTGTATAAGGCTGTACATCTGAAAGTTGAATAAATCTACAGCATATCGGGCAGAAAGGTCAAATTCCGGTTGAACCAGCTTCTCTGGAATATTTACGGTTCCAAAAAGGACGTTTAGCAGAGGAATAAGCAGGGAGAAATTGAAAACACCAAACAAAACCGCCAGCATTGCAAACAGGATGTATTCCGGTAAATAACCGCGATAAGGTTTGGAGTATGAGAGCAGCCGCCAAAAGCTTTTCATTCAGCTACTATTTACGAATCAAAACGCCAAGGTCTTTTTCCAAACGCTGCATGACGGCCTGCATTGTGCCATCTATTTTGGTGTCTGTAAGGGTGGCGTCGTCATCCTGAAGAACGATTGACATGGCATAGGCCTTTTTTCCCTGTTCAATTTTGTCACCCTGGTAAACATCAAAGACACTGATTTCGCGAATCAACTTCCGGTTTACCTGCCTTATGCGCTGTTCAATTGCTTCAAAGGAAATAGCCTGATCAACCACAACGGATAAGTCCCGCACTACTTCCGGGAACTTTGAAACTTCCTGGAATTTAAGTTCTTTAAGATTCGCTTTCCGAAGAAATTCCCAATCAAGATGGCCGTACCAAACCTCCTGTTTTAGGTCTTTACGCCGGGCAATATCTGATTTTACCCTCCCTAAAAATCCAATTTCCCGCTGATTCCAAATTAACTTCTGGCCAAAATCCAGAAAAGACCAGCTGCCTTCCTTTGCCTGGACACCTGCAAAACCAAGTCGCTCCAATAGGTTTTTAATGCTTTTCCGAAGATCGAAAAAACCAGCCTTTTTTGCCTGGTGCTCCCAGGAAGTAGGGAGCCATTGCCCGGTTACAAACAGATCCAATCCATAAGATTCGAAGAAACGATCTCCGTTTTTTCCGTACGTTTTTCCTACCTCAAAAAATTTCAAATGATTTTGCCTTCGGTTCAGGTTGTAAGCCAGAGCTTCAAGACCCGAGAACAACATGGTTTGGCGCATCATTCCAAGGTCTTCGCTTAGTTTGTTGAGGAGATGAACCTGAGAATCATTTTTAAATTCTGCTAATCCTTCCATTAGCTCAGAATGGGTGAGTGAATTGGTTGTCAGTTCCCTGAAACCCATATCCGACAATAACTGAGATGCTCTTTGTTGCCTTTTTTCTGGTAGAGTTCCAAGGCGGCTTGCGATAAAATCGGTTTTCAGGTGCTGGCCTGTTTCAATCCGATCAAAACCATATACCCTAAGAATTTCTTCTACAATGTCGGCTTCACGAAGCACATCTACCCGATAAGGCGGAATTTCTACATCGAAGAACTCCTCAAATCCCGGGTGGCCATAATCATCCTGCTTTTTACAATGGATTTCCAGATGCTCAAGAATCGAATACACGGTCTCCCTCGGAAGCTCTTCACCAATAAGCCTGTCCACATTTTTCCAGGAGATCGAAATTTTCCTGTTTTCCACAGGAACGGGATACTGATCGACAACAAGCGTCTGGACTTTTCCGGCACCAGTTTCTTCAATCAGGAAAGCAGCCCGCTCCAAAGCCCGGATAACCATGTTGGGGTCAGAACCGCGTTCAAAACGGAAACTGGAGTCTGTTTTCAATCCATGTCTTTGG
>JBIPNA010000111.1:0-9834 GCA_044375665.1 Catalimonadaceae bacterium | reverse complement strand
TTTCAAATACACCTGAAGATTACTATCTTCTTTACAGGACAAATACAGGCCTTGACTTTACAATTGTAACCCTGGCCGATCTGCCTGATTTATCTGTGGCTGGAAGGGTAACCTTTTCTGTAGAAAATGCCCATTTGGCCAATGGATATTACACACTTGGTCTGAAAAATCAGGCGGCAGCCGGAACAGTTTATTCCTTTCAGACAAATTGTGCCGGGGGCTGCGACTGGCATACCACAAACAGCTGGACAACCGACCCATCAGGAACTACATCTGTCGCTCCCCGGGTACCACGCAACATCGACAATGTGGTGGTTTTACCTGGCAACACCGTAAATGTTACCCAGGCAGGTATACAAGTTGTCAATCTCACCATTTCAAACTTTGCCATATTGGATCTCGGATCCACAACTGGAAATTCAATATCATTATTGCAGGGGAATGGAAAACTTGCTCTATCTGCAACATCCGGAACCGCCGTTTTTCCTGCCATTACCACCAACAACCATATCAGTACCGGAGGTTCAACTGTGGAATTTAATGGGGCCGGAACCTATATTTTGCCCGCAGCGCCAACCACTTTCAGAAATCTTATCATTACTGGCGGAGGTATTAAGTCTACTACCATCGCCAGAACCGTTGAGGAAAATCTGAACATCGGAACCGGTACTTCTCTCACCACATCCAGTGACCTTCTAATCCGCGGAAATTTTGCCATAACCGGCCAGTTGAACCAAACAGGGGGAACCACAACTTTTGGTGGGACAGTGGTACAAATGATGACAGGATCTCCTTCAACCTGTTTGTTTAACAATCTGACCATCAACAATTCAGGTTTGGGAGCAGCTGGGACAGTTTATTCCTCCATAGACTTTACCGTAGCCGGCAACTTTATCAGTTCCTCAAACAATACAACCAGTTTCCAGGCCACCAGTGGATCGGTTATCATCAGTTCAACTGCTGCCAGATCCATCGGCGGAGCCGGGGCCGGTGCAGTTTTATTTTACAACCTCTTTATCTCCGGAGCCGGAGCCAAAACAATCGACCGGAATTTCACTGTAAACAACAGTCTGATTGTAACATCAGGAGGACTTTTGAGGCTCAACCCAGGAACTTCCCGAACCATTACCACGAGAAACCTCATCAACTATGGAACCTTTTCCATGGGGGCTCCAGGGGCAGCAACTGCTCATAATCTGTTCATCTCCGGCAACATCAATCTATTGGCTACCTCCGTCCTGAATTTTGTAAACGGAAACAATGTAGCCAACTGCACCTTGAACGGAGCAAGTCAGTTTATTTATGGAACCACTCCATCTGTTGTCACATATAATAATCTTACACAAAATGCCGGAAGCACGGTTGTATTGACAGATTTTAATCTATCGATTGTAGGAAACCTGGTTATAAACGGCAGTTTTGATTTAACCACCAGAACTGCAAACAGATCTGCCGCCGGAGGCACCATTTCGGTTGGAGCTTCGGGAACACTAAAAATCGGGGGAACCAATCCTTTCCCGACAAACTATACAACAGTTACACTGACTGTTGGTTCAACTGTTTCCTATGAAGGAACAACCCAAACCGTACGGGCAGGGACCTATTCTCATCTTCAGGTGAGCGGAGGCACAAAAACCCTTGCCGGAGCAATAAATGTTGGGGCAAGCCTCGGCCTGAATACAGGAATTCTTGCTTTGGGAAACAACAATCTGAGCCTTCTGGCCGGTGCTGTGATCAATGGGAATGCCCCATCGGCATCGAATATGATCCAGGCATCCGGAACAGGACAGTTTTTTTACTATTTTGATGCCAACGGAACTTTCGTATTTCCGGTGGGGACAGGATCGGTTTACACACCGCTTAACCTGAATATTTCGGCCACTTTTGGAGGGGGAGCAGGAACCAGATGTGTCAGTATCAGGCCTGTAGCCACAGTTGCTCCAAGTCAGCTGGATGCTGCTTATTCTTTGCAAAAACACTGGATACTAACCTCTGCAAATTTGAGTGCCATCACGGCGACCCTAAGTTTTTCCTATGCCATTTCGGAAGAAAACAGCACTGTAGAACCTATTTACGTTCCCTCTTTCTATACCGGAGGAGTTTGGACGAATGGGAATGAAGCGGAGGTTGCAAACCAAAACATCGTTTTCAACAGAGCCGGAGTTGCAAATCTGAACGGAAACTACACTGCCGGACCATCAGTTGCCTTTATTGCAGGAAACTTTTACAGCTTTGTCAGTGGAACCTACGAAACCGGATCCAATTGGTCTACAGTTGGTTACGGAGGGCCGGCAACAGTAATCCCTCCTACTTTAGGTTCCAGTGTATTTGTAGGTAACAACCGGAACATGACACTTAGCTCAGGTTCGAAAACAATCCCAACCTTAACCATTGAAGGTGCCCCAAATCCCGGAACATTGGATATCGGGACTTATACGGGGATTACAATTACAACTTTTACCGGTTCAGGAACGCTTAGAATTTCGGCATCGGGTGCAACAGCAGTTTATCCCACAGCAACGACCAATTTTTTTAATTCGAATGCCGGAAGCACCACAGAATACTATGGTACCGGAAACTTCAATTTACCTGCGGCACCACTCAGTTACCGCAACCTTATTGTTTCGGGAGCTGGTACCAAAACGCTTAATGGCAATACAACCGTCCATGAAAATCTAAATGTAGCTTCAGGAACCCTGCAGATTGCAGCTTCCAATCTGACCGTATCTGGCACCACAAATATTGCAGGCACAGTCAATGACAACAACAATACCGGAGCCAACCTGTTTTCCGGGAATGTGTCCATAACAGGGACTGGTTCCCTGACAACCGCTCAGAATTCAACATTTGAATTTAGAGGCGGAATTACAAACAACGGGGTTTTCAGCAAAACAGGTACAGGGGCTGTTAGCTTCACGACCAACAACCAGATTTTAAGCGGTTCTAATCCAATTGTGCTAGCAGGTGCCGTTTCAGTAACAACGGGACGAACTGTTGAAAACCAAAATAATGCGGTAACGATAAGCAACCTCAGCATTGCCGCCAATGCAAGGTTTGCAAATTCCTATGCCGCCTTTCCCACTACCTATACAGGCGTGACCAATGGAAATGGCATAATCAACACCTGGAACGCCATGAATGTAAGCAATGACGCAGGTAATGGCATATCGAGTTCCACCGGCGATAATCTGGCATTGACCCGAAATAGTGCCGGATCTGTATATGCTTTGAAATCGACCAATTTTGGAACAATAGCCACTGCCATCATGGTTCGGTTTGACATGACGGCAAATTCAACCGTTGCGGCTACAAGTGCATCGGCAACCCTGATGCTGGGAAATACCTTTACCGACAATGGGAGTCTTGAAACAGCTGCGGCAAGATTGCAGTTCAACCTCGGTGTAGTAGGTGCCAACTATTCAGTAACCTATCCGGATGGAACGCCACGAACAACGGCAAACCAAAATTCCGTTCAAACCATTACCATGGCCATCAACCAATCTGCGGGAACCGTTACTTATACGGCTCCGAATGGTGCAGGCGCTTATACCCTCGCAAGTAACCGGGTGGACGTTTGGATTGGGAATACAAGATTCCTGACAGCTCAGACATTGCAGGATGCCAGCCGGCAGATCAGTAAAATCAAACTGGCAATGACCAATGGAGCTGGTTCATTCACAATTACGAATTTCAGAATCAACCCCATCGGAACAGTTTCGGTTACCGGAGTTGGCCAATCCTATTTCTGTATTACAGCCCAAAACGGCGATTCGGTGGACGTAAATTATTCTTTTTCTCCTGGAATGGATGCCGGCACCCACTACAATTCGCCCAATACTTTTACAGCCCAGTTATCCAACGCAGCAGGGAGCTTTGCCACACCTTTGACCATTGGCACCCTGAACAGTACAGCTCTTTCAGGAACCATAACCTGCATGATACCAGGCAATACTGCACAAGGTAGCGGATACAGAATCCGGGTGGTTTCAAGCAACCCCATCGGAAATGCCACAGACAATGGAAGCAACTTACCCATCAATTTATTTAAGATAGCTCCATCACCATCCCAATCGATTGACGTTTCCGGTACCGGGACATTGATAACGGCAACTGGTCCCTCTGTTTCAGCTTACCAATGGGGATACTATACAATTTTAGGTGGAGCCATATACGATCTGGCAGGAAGGACTGCCTCTACCTATACACCTTACGGCCCGGATTTTCCAGGAGCAGGAACCTATTCTTTGGTTTGCCGGATGACAACTTCCTCGGGCTGCGGCACCTATTACAGTAACCCCATTCTGATTTATATTAACTGTCCGGTTGGAGTAAATCTGGCTGTTAATGGGGATTTTAGTGCTGGAAATTCGGGTTTTACTTCTGATTACAACTATGTAACAGACAACCCTGCGATTCAAACAGAAATGTATCCGGAGCAAACCTATGCAGTGATTGATAACCCATTCCTGGTGCACAACCTGTTTTGTAACCTTGCGACACCAGCCCAACGTAGTCCGGTATCTGGTGGAAACATGCTGGTTGGAAATGCCGCCACGAGTGGTTCACTGAATCTGTGGAAACAAGACATTGCTGTGACACCCAACACGGATTATGTGCTTTCGTTTTATGCAGTCAGCCTGGCGGGATCCACCAGCAGCCTTCTTTTTGGAATTTATACCGGTTGTTACCGTTCGGGGGCCGACATTTCTGTTCCCTTTGAAACCACCAATTGTTTGTGGAACAGGTATTCCTTCCAGTTTAATTCCGGGAACAATACGGTGATTCCTCTGGCCATCAGGAATATATCTGCAGCTGCTTCCGGAAACGACATCGCCATAGATGACATCGTGGTGTATGCCTGTGCATCGGTATCCAATCCTCCATTCATTGTGGCCAATACGCCTGTCTGGCGTGGAATTACCAATACCTGGTTTAATCAGGACAACTGGGGAAGCTCATGCGGCGTGCCCAGCTGTGCGTTGGATGTGGTGATTCCTCAAATACCTTCAAACCGGTTCTACCCGGTTATTGATAATACAGGAGCTAATGCCCGGAATGTGGATATCTGGAGCGGTGCAAGGCTGACCATCAATTCCGGTTTCAACCTGAATGTATGTGGGGACCTGACTGCAACAGGAACACTGACCGCAAACGGAAACTCTACCATTACCTTTACAGGAAGCCAGAACCCGGCCTCATTGACAGGGACCTTAACTGGATCGAACAAACCGGTACATCTTGTGGTAAACAAAACCAATCCGACAGACACAGTAAAAATGACCGTTCCTGTTGAGTTGGCCGGAAACCTGACCATTACTCAAGGTCAGTTTAAAACGAATGCCCACTCGTTGAAAATTGCCGGAAACTTCAGCAACAGCGGAACATTCCACCCCTCTACGGGAACAGTAGAGTTTAATGGAACAGGAAACCAATCCATTTCTCAAACCGGAACCGGTAGTTTTTACAATCTTAAAAACAACAACAGCTCCCCTACCCAGACCCTGACTTTCAACCCGGCAGCAACCATTGTAAGCAATCAGCTGGATCTAACAAGCGGTCAGGCAGTTACGGCGGGTGGAAATGTGATTTCAGTAGCCAATTCTTCTACAAATTCAGTAATCAATTACGGAACAAACGGATATGTAAGAGGAAACCTGAGAAGGTCGGTTTCAGGCACGGGCAGCTACGATTATCCTGTTGGAGACGCTACCCGTTACCAGCTTCTGAACCTGGGCATTACCTCGGCATTGACCGGAACCTCTTCGGTGACCGGTAGTTTTTCAGGAAGCACTCCAGGAGGGTCCAGTCCAACCTTAACCGAAGCCGGAAAATACTATGAATATGTGTGTCAGAATGGTTACTGGACTCTGACCCCAGATGCTCAACCGTCAGGCGGAAGTTTCAACCTGATCATAAATCCAGTCGGTTTTGTATGTCAGGGCCCGTATCAGACCCTGGCCAAGCGTGCCAACTCCGGCGCCGCCTGGACTTTTGGCGGAAGTACTCCGGTAAGCTTTACCCAGAGAAACGGCTTTACCAGTTTTTCAGAAATAGCCCAGGTGGATGCTGAAGAACCTCTTCCTCTGGACCTGGTTTCATTTTACGGCGTCTGGAGAAACCAACGTACGGAGCTGACCTGGACCACAGTAAATGAACGAGATCATGACCACATAGTATTGGAACGTTCCTTTGATGGAGCCAACTTTACAGAACTGGCCAGGTTTGCCGCCAGTGCCATAAACGGGCAGACCTATCAGTATTCTGACCGGGAGCCTGGCCGGGTAAACTATTACCGGTTCAAGCAGGTAGCCACCAATGGATCATTCGCCTTTTCTCAGGTAATCCGTTTGTCCAGAAATGGCGAAACCGATGCTTTGGCCCGTCTGCTTCCAAATCCGGCCTCAAAATCGGGAAGGCTTCAACTGGAGTTTACCTCTCAGGGTTCCGAACAGGTAACCTTGTCAATCACAGATCTGGCAGGTAAAAAAATGCTGGAGCAAAGGGTTTCGGCACAGGCAGGACACAACATGGTGGATTTGGGGAATGCACTTGCTTTACCAAAAGGATGGTATACCCTTCAATTGTCAGGTTCGGGCCCACAAAGTGCCGACCGCCATCCATTGCGGTTTGTGCTGGAGTAGAATCTGATTCATCTAAATCAACACAAATACTTGATTTTAATTATTTTAGGTAGTTACACTTCGACAACTACTTTCCGGCCCGGATCGAAGCGTATACCCCGCAGGGACGACGCAGGAGGACCGAGGAGTAGCAGCAAAGAGCCGGAAATGCCGGCCAAAAAAAGGCGGTGAACTATCTTTTCGGGTTTGATGACCTGATGTAGGCCAGGTAATGCGCCAGATTGATTTTAGCTTAACTTGTCGAGTTCGCCTCTGACAAAATCCATAAGCTCCCGGATGTAGTTTTCGGAAAAATCGAACCGGATGCCTGCAGCGCTGTACACCTCACGAATACCGACTGTATGTCCGAGGGAAAGCGCTTCCATGTATTGCAGCAGGGCCTTTCCGGAATCCTGCCGGTAATTGCGCCAGACGGCAATGGCTCCCAACTGAGCCATGCCATATTCTATGTAGTAAAAAGGGACTTCAAACAAGTGCAGTTGCTTTTGCCAGGCCATGGTGCGGAAATGTTCGTATCCTGTATAATCCACCACTTTCCCAGAGAAACGACCTGAGACTTCGAGCCAGGCCTGAAGCCGCTCTTCTTCGCTGTGGTTTGGGTTTTCGTAGAGCCAATGCTGAAATGCATCGATGGTGGCCACCCAGGGTAAGGTATCGATAACCTGCTGGAGATGCTCGCGTTTGGCACGAAGGCAATCCTCGTGTTCTGGAAAATAAATGTCCCAATGATCCATCGACATGAGTTCCATGCTCATGCTTGCAAGTTCAGCCACCTCAGATGGGGTGTGCTTGAAGAAATCCAGAGGTAAAAACCGGGTCACGATGCTATGAACAGCATGTCCACCTTCATGCATCAGGGTTACCATATCCCGCAGGGTACTGCTGGCATTCATGAAAATAAATGGAAATCCGGTTTGATCGAGGGGATAATTGTACCCGCCGGGAGCCTTTCCTTTTCGGGACTCCAGGTCAAAATGGCCCATTTCATCCATTTTATCCAGGCAAAGGCGTAAAAACGGATCGAGTCTTGCGAAGACTTTTTTCCCTTTTTCCAGGAGATCTTTTCCCCCATCGAAAGCTTTCAGTGGTGGAAGACCATTTTCTTCTACCGCGAGGTCATAAGGCTTAAGCTCCTGAATACCGAGGTTTTTCCGCCGATTCTCCAGTTGGCCTGCCACCAGCGGAACAACAGCAGCCTCTACGGCTTTGTGAAAGGATTTGCAATCGGCAGGTTGGTAATCGAACCTGCCCATGGCCAGAAACATGTAATCGCGGAAATTGGCGAAACCAGCATTTAAAGCAACCTGATGCCGCAATTGAATGAGAGAACTAAAGAGGGTTTGCATGGCCTGGCTATCCTGAAACCTTCGTTCCTGAATGGATTCATAGATGGTTTTGCGCAAGGCTCTGTCGGTAGACTGCAACAAAACACCGGCCTGAGGGAGGGTTAGTTCTTTGCCGTCATGGGTTATTGCCATGGCACCTGAAAGGGTGGAATATTCCTGGGCAAGGGTCTGAATTTTGGTTTGAAGGGGAATGTTTTCTTCCCGAAAGATTTCCAGGTCTTTGCGGACATTTTTCCTTAGAATTTCTGCCCCATTGAAATCCATATTTTCGAAATCCGGGAAACAAGCCAATTTTTTATCCAGTTCGTTTTGCCAAAGGGAGATTTTTGGTTCTACCTCCCCGATAAAAAAGGCATAGGCTTTGGCAGCTGATTCATTGTCGGTTTGGCAAGTCATTCTAATGTATCGCCAGGCAAGGTTTTCCTCGAGGAAAGCCCCGAGCTCAGACCTGTCTTTGAGCCATGTCCAGAGTGCTTCGGGAGAAGAAACCGTTCTGGAGAGAAGGTCATCGAAATAAGGCTTTAGTACATCCACAACATCCAGGCTAATGTTTTGTGGCAGGAAGCGTGGAGCTTCAGAGGGCTTTTGAAGGCCGGTTATATAGTTTTGCAGAGACATAAATCAACGGTAAACAAAATAGAGCATCAACATGAGTATGGTAAGGGCGAACCAAACCACATACTGGGCATACCGACGTGAGTGGATCCGGAAAAAATGGCCTGCTTCTTTGGTCATTGAAACCAATCCATGGATAAGGGAATCGACTACAAAGCGATCAAAAAAAGCAGAGAAATAACCGCCAACCAACGTGGCATTGGCCACAAAACCGATAGGTCGGTCGAAAGCAGAACGTTCAACCAAAATACCAACCCTGGCCAGACCGAGGCTTGCCTTTCCGATTCCCTGAAACAAAGGCGGGAACCAGGCAAAGTCGAAAATCCATTTCGCCCACAAAGGGGATGAGGATTGGAATTTCCAATGCATCTTAAAATACCAGAAAACTGCCAATCCGCTGCCCAATACGGCTGCCCAGGGGATTTCGAGAACGGCGACTCCCTTAAAACCCCAAAAATGACTCACCCAACCGGAAGTGGAGAATGGGGAGGGTCCGATCAACCAAAAGCCGGTTCCAGCTAACAGTAAAACAAGTGGGATCGCCATTTTCCAGGGTAATTTTTGTCCGGAAAATTGAGAGCTGCGCTTTTGGGCGAGGACCAAACCCCATCGGATGGCATAAGCTGCGGTAAGACCCATGCCTGCCTGGTGGGCCAGCCAGAACCAAAAAATGCCAGAATTCAGGGAAAAGTGAGGGTGAGCTGGAAAAATGGCTTCTTTAGAGATATATCCTGCCGTTCCCGGTATGCCAGCCAGACCGGCAAGAAAGAAAATGAGCAACCATCTAAGCCATTGATTATCTGCAAACAGACCCTGGAGATTGGGAAAAAACTGGGCATCGGTTCGATGATGGCCCACTTTTTCGGCTTCATGCATGGCCCAGCCACAAAGGAGAAAGAGTCCGGCTTTGAAAAATGCATGAACAAAACCATGTAATAGGGCACCAGATGGATTCCCGATACCAATGGCTAAAACCATGCATCCCAACTGGGCCATGGTTGAAAAGGCGAGACCTGATTTCCAATAAGAAGATCTTAAAGCGGAAATGTTGGCCCAGATGTAGGTGAAAGCTCCAACTATGGCGAGAAAACCAGTTACAGAGGGGGGCAACATCGGGTACAAACGCACAAGCAACCAGACACCAGCCAATACCATGGTAGCGGAATGTAACAGGGCTGAGACCGGAGTCGGACCCGCCATTGCCTCTTTTAACCAGATGGAAAATGGAAACT
>JBIPNA010000474.1:0-2543 GCA_044375665.1 Catalimonadaceae bacterium | reverse complement strand
TCTGCTACGGGTGCGTATCTGGTTATTTTGCCTGCGGGTAAAAACTATGCCATTACTGTAACGGCTCCCGGTTACCTCTTCCACTCAGAAAACTTTGATGTGTCAGATACCTCCGAGTATCAGGAAGTTGTGCGGAATGTAGCCCTGAACAAAGCCGTAGTTGGTGCCCGTATCGTTTTGAGGAATATTTTCTTCGATTTTGACAAGGCAACCCTAAGACCTGAATCAAATCTTGAAATTGAGCGTCTGAGAAAAGTGATGCTGGAATACCCAACCATGAAAATTGAAATTTCAGGTCATACCGACAACAAAGGTTCTGCCGACTACAATAAAAAGCTAAGCCAGTCGCGGGCCAAGGCGGTATTGGATTTTCTGGTTAAAAAGGGCATTTCTCCAGACCGGATGACCTCTGCAGGTTATGGTTTTGACCGGCCCATGGCGCCCAACGACACGGATGCAGGCCGCCAGCTAAACAGAAGGACTGAGTTCGAAATCAAGGCTTTTTAGGATTTTTGGCTCCTTCCCGGAGTTACCAAAGACCTGCATTCAAAGCCTGGGTCTTCAGAAAATTGAAAAAGCAGGTCTTCCTGCTTTTTTTGTTTTCCATAACATGTCCAAACCCCAATGGGAATGATTTTGGTTTGTAGCCGGGCTATGTTTGTGTACCAAATTTTCCTTAACCAAACGTGAAGAAACATTTTCTGGCGGCCCTGCTTTTTCTGGGTTGGATCTTCCCATCTGCCGCATACGACTGGACCTATTCTGTTTCAGTATCCAACAATAGTGGCGGACCCAGGAAGCACTTTTTTCTTTGGCTTCCGCCACAATCTATGGGCATCAGAGGATTGGTCCTCACCGCAGCAGGAAGAATTACCCAGTTAAGCGGCGACAGTACCATCCGGAAATCATGTACGACGGCCGAACTGGGCATTCTGGGCTGTCCCAATCTGGATGGTAATTTTATCCAGGCCGATACCCAGTATATTCAAAACGCATTGGAGGCCCTGGCTGCCCAATCTGGTTTTCCGGAGTTGGAGCACGTCCCTTTTGCTTCTTATGGCACCTCTGTTGGAGGAATTCTGGCATGGGAAATGGCTTATGCCTATCCGAACCGGTTTTTTGGCATCATACAGGACAATGCGGTTTATACAAAAAAGCCAGCCTGGGCACCTGCAGGAGCCAATTTATCCTCCGTTCCATTGTTGCTTTCCCGGGGTTACAACGAACCTGTAGGCGATAAACCCTGGCTTTCCCGAGATTCGGTATTGGCGCAAAGGGCCTTAGGCGGACCTGCCAATATGATTCTTCAGGCAGGAATCGGTCATTTTTCATGGACCACATGGGAGGCAAAATACATGGGTAAATGGCTGGAGAAAGCAGCCGCGGCAATAATCCCATCGGGTCCCTACGCCCGAACCGGCCCAGTTGCTTTGCTTCCGGTTTCTGTAGAGACAGGCTGGCTATCTGACACCAATTTTACAAGTGGAACCATTGCTTCTGGTTTATGGGTAGCTTATCCGGGCGAAAAAGCGAAGGCTTTCTGGCATTTTGACGAAGAAATGGCCACCCTATGGATGCAGATGCATCAGGGACAATTTTCCAGAACTGCTCAACTTGGTGATTTTGCCAACAATACCTTTTCGGCCTGCACCAATCCCTGGCAAACCTGTACCACACTCAACATGGGCGATTATCCCAATCCCATCCAGCCGGGAGCCCTCACAAATGCCAGCCTGCCTGTCCGGTATGGGGTGTACAACGGGGCATTTTCACCGGGTCCCGGGAATACCATTTCACTGGATCCCACGCTTGTGGATGAAACAGCTACTGGCTGGATTGTTGCCATTCAGGAGGGAAATGAAACGCACCAGGGCTGGGAGCAAGGCACCAGGTTTACGGTGGCCAAAAAGAACTCCGGCACCGATCAGGCGATTTCTGTTCAGGCCATCGCCGATCAGGCGGATACGGCAAGTCCGATTCCGTTGACAGCAACAGCCAGTTCTGGTTTACCTGTTGTGGTCCGGATCAAATCTGGGCCGGCTGAGGTGGTGGGGAGCCAGATCGTCCTACGTCAATTTGCCGGAGATTCAGGGGCCGTAGCGCAGGTCATTGTGCGGTATGGCCAGGGAGGAAATGCGGTTTTTAAAACAGCGGCTCTGCGGACCGATACCTTCCTGGTTCGAAAAACAACCCGGCTCACTTCTTTGGATCGGACGATCTCAGGGCAGGAAAAAGGGAGGTTGTTTCCCAATCCCGGGCAGGAAAGGGTTTTTTGGAGGGGAGAGCAGGCTCCCGGAAAATTCCTGTTTTTCGACCTGCAGGGTCGTCTTCAAAAAGTCGTGGAAAGCAAAAGCGCCAATGAAGGCCTTGATGTTTCCGATCTGCTCCCGGGTATTTATTCGGTACAGGTTTTTCAGAATGGAAAGTGGCAATGGCACCGGTTTGTTTGTCTCAAAAACATCAGGTAATTCTAACCTCCATCCAAAAAAAGGGCCTCCAATTACGGAAGCCCTTTTTGTTTTTATGTTTACTGAGCTACAGTT
>JBIPNA010000473.1:0-2551 GCA_044375665.1 Catalimonadaceae bacterium | reverse complement strand
CAATCTCCCCTTCCACAGGATTGCACTTGGGTAGGAGTTTACATTCACCTTAATTTGGGGCAGCACAATGCCTAAAGTATTCAAATTCCGCAACGAACTCACCATTGCCCTCCTGGCCGGGCTCTTGTTTATCCCTTTCCTTGGGGGCGTTCATTTGTTTGACTGGGATGAAATCAACTTTGCAGAATGTGCCCGGGAAATGTACATCAACCGCGATTTTGGCAGGGTTTACATACAATTCCTTCCCTTTTGGGAAAAGCCTCCCTTTTTTATCTGGCTTCAGGTGGCCTCAATGGCGATTTTTGGCGTTTCTGATTTTGCGGCCCGTTTCCCAAATGCCATCTGTGGTGTCCTGACCCTTGTTTTCCTGTTTCGACTCGGAAAAAAATACCACGATGCCCGGTTTGGATGGATCTGGGTGCTCACCTATGCCGGCTCCGTTTTGCCCCATTTGTATTTTCATTCCGGCATCATCGACCCTTGGTTTAACTTCCTCATTTTAATCGGACTGCATTATTTCTTCCTCTATTTCCAAAGCAGAACCACGGCTTCGGAAAATCAACAGGCCCCAAAGTTTGCAGGTCTGTCGGGATTGTTCCTCGGTTTGGCCCTCATTACAAAAGGTCCGGCGGCATTGCTCATTTTTGGCCTCGTTGTCGGGATCCGGTGGATTTTACTTCGGTTTGCGCTTTTTTTCAAACCACTTGACCTCCTGGCTTTTTTTGCCGGATTAAGCTTGTTTTCATTGGGATGGGGACTGATGGAAACCCTTCGGAATGGGCCCTGGTTCATCACCGAATTTATCCGATACAACATTCGCCTTTTCAGCACGCCGGATGCCGGCCATGGGGGATTTCCGGGATACCACGTTGTGGTTTTGCTGTTTGGTTGCTTCCCGGCATCCTTTTTCTTTCTGACCGATTTGTTCCGGGGCAAATACAGCCGCGACAATCCGGGTGAATTCCGGTTGTGGATGCACCTGCTTTTCTGGGTGGTATTGGTTTTGTTTTCCGTGGTGCAATCCAAAATTGTGCATTACTCTTCGCTCTGCTACTTCCCGCTGAGTTTCGGTGCCGCACTGGCCATAAACCGCCTCCTGACCGGTGAAAAAAGAACGCCCATCTGGATCATGGTCCTGATCGGTTTTGTAAGCCTTGTGCTTTCTACTGCCCTGTTCATTTTCCCTTCCCTTACCTCCCACCCTGAATGGATCAGGCCCTTGCTGGCAAAAGATCCTTTTGCGGTGGCCAATCTCGAAACCCAAATTTCCTGGGACGGATGGGAATGGCTTTGCGGTGTTTGGGTATTGCTGGTCTTTGCAGGCTTCGTTTACTTCCAGTTTCAAGGGGCATTTTGGAAGTCCTTTCAGATTTTGTTTGGCGGAACGGCTTTGTCGGTGGTCTTTATATTATGGGGATACATCGGCAGGATTGAGGCCTTTAGTCAGGGCACCATTATTTCCTTTTTCGAAAGTCTTCAGGGAGAAGATGCCTATATTCTCACCTATGGTTACCGGAGTTATGCCCATGTATATTATCCCCGAATTCAGCCCGGGCAGAAACCCCAGCTTCGGGATCCGGAAAAATATTCGGAAAGCATGGATTTCTGGAGGGACAGTCTTTTGCGAAATCCTACCGACAAACCAGTTTACATCATCACCAAGATTAACAAAAAAGAAGGCCTCGACCAATATCCGGAGCTGAAGCTCCAATGGGAAAAATCGGGATGGTCGGTCTGGAAAAAACCTGCAAAACCATGAATAAAACACTCTGTTTCATTTTAGTTCCCCTTTTTTTTCTGCCTTTTCAGGCAATGGCCGGTAAGAAAAAAGTGCTGTTTATCGGCAATTCCTATGTGGCTACAAACAATCTGCCTGCCTACATCCAGCAGGTGGCCCTGAGCATGGGCGACACAATGGTATTCGATGCCAATGCTCCGGGCGGTTTTACATTGCGGAACCATTTCCAGAATGCAACTACCCGGGCGAAAATTGCCGCAGGTGGCTGGGACCTTGTGGTTATCCAGGCACAAAGTCAGGAGCCCGCCTTCCCTGATGGGCAGGTGGAGTCACAAACCCTACCCTACGCCAGAAAACTCGACAGTCTTATCAATGTGCAAAACCCCTGCACTGAGACCCAGTTTTACCTGACCTGGGGGAGAAAAAACGGAGATGCTTCCAACTGTGCTGCTTATCCACCCATTTGCACCTATGCAGGCATGCAGGACAAACTGACGGAACGCTATCTGATTATGGCTCAGGAGGCGGGTGGTTCGGTGGCTCCCGTAGGAGAAGCCTGGAGAGCGATGATTCTGGCCCACCCCACCATCGATCTGTATGTATCCGATCAAAGTCACCCCAATGCAACGGGAACTTATCTGGCTGCTTTGGTTTTTTATCAGTCCTTGTTTCAGAAGCCCATTGCCCAAAACGTTTTTCGCCCTGCAGGCATGCAGGATTCAACGTATCAGTTTCTAAAAACCGCTGCCTTAAAAACCGTCCAGGATTCAGCTAAAACCTGGTTTCGACATGGCCGTTTTGCCAAAGCTGGTT
>JBIPNA010000472.1:0-2555 GCA_044375665.1 Catalimonadaceae bacterium | reverse complement strand
ACCCGGGAACAATGCTCTCTGCATAGTATTTTGTAGAAACCGATGGTGTTGCGACAGGCGAAGAACAACTTGTGCAACTGAGCTCATTTTCGGGAAACCACCGGTAGCCAGGCGCACCAAAGGCGGTTAAGCGGGTGGATTCGCCGATAGATATCGTTACATCCGGACCCAACCGAACAATAATCGTATCGACTTCAACACGAATACTGTCCGACAAAAGGCATTGGCCCACCAAACCAATAGCTTTGAAAACCTTGCTTTCCTGGACAGGAAACGTAATTTCCGGACACTCTGAACAGGCAAAGCCCATTTCGGGAACCAGGTTCCAGATGATGGAGCCGTTGCTTCGGGCTCTGAGACGAAGGGAATCTCCTCTGCAAATTTTTGGGGGACCTTCCAATTCCAGCCGATGTACTTCCACCCAGACAGAATCTGTCCGGGAGCAGCCGGAGAGCGTGGCCCTTGCAGGAAACCAGGAAGATCGGGCAGGTATTACCCTCCGGAAAAGACAATCAGAGCAAGCAACCGTATCCCCCAGCCAGGTCCAGGAACCATTGGTGCTGCCTACAATCAACCGGGATTCGCCCTTGCATAATATGGTGCTGTCTGCAGTAAAACCAATTGTTGGCCCAGGCCTCAAATCGACCCGAAAAGAATCCCGGATGCTGCAGTTCGCCCCCCGGGCTGTCGCAACGAACCAGGTGGAAACCTGTGGAAGCGCTAATGGGGGCAGGCATTGGCCGCAGGAAAGAAAAGATGCAGGTTCCCATGCAATCGGGCCATTGGAAACCGCCGACAAGGCAACTTCCTTTCCCGGACAAACAAGGGTATCCAGGCTTTGGAGTTTCAAGTTTAACGGCACTAAAACCAGACTGTCCCGAACCCTGCAGTAGTTCAGTCGGGAAGATACCCGGATGGTACCTGGTCCCTGCGGCAACAAGGTTGGAGAAGCACAGGTGGTACAGGATAATTCCAGGCTGCTTTCCCAGACCAATTGTCCATTGGTTTCTGCCTGAAGGGTTAAGGGCAGCCCTTCGCAATATAATACCAGCCTTTCTGACAATACCAGTCCCGGTCCTTCCAGATTTTGCAAAGTCCCACATTGATTCCAGATGCAAGTATACCTTCCGGCACAGGTTGGCAGCCGGATCCGGCGGTTGTAATATCCGTCACCCCCAACGCCGCAACCCTGATCCAGACAACAATCTCCCGGGTTTCCTTCCGAAACATCGCCATTGTCATTACTCCACTGGCTGTCGCGGACAAACTGAAACTCAAAATCAGTATTCGCGGCATTTTTAGAGAAGAAGACGGTGCATTGAAACAGGCCAGGCTCCACTTCAACCAACTGACTTCCTGCAGCCGCGGGGTCCCAGTCCGCCTGGATGGTAAAGGCACCGGCACCTGCAAAACCTCCTGCAATATGCACCCCGCCCTCCCCAATGGGCAGATTTTCAATCCGAACAGAAAAATCAACCCGAATACTGTCCTGGGAATAGACTGAGGCTATGAAACCTGGCCAGGTAAAAACCAGAAAGAGCAGAAAAAAGAAGCGCATTGGGCCTGTAGGATAAGCAAAACTACAAAGGCTGGTGGGTGACAGGTCTTTTTCCTGACGGGAAAAATGTCTTTAAGGATAAACGGTAAACTAAACCTGCGGGGGGCCGTCATGGCTGCTGGTGTTGGTATCTCCAACCACATACAAAGGCCGCTTTTTGACATTGGCGCTGATCCGGCTCAGGTATTCTCCGATAAAGCCGAGCGAAATGAGCTGAATTCCGCCCAGAAAAAGCACGCTTACAATAATGGAAGCCCATCCGGGAACCGATTTGTGCAGAACCAGTTTCCCATACAAAGCATACAACAAAGCCAGAAACGCAAATCCGGAAACAACAAAACCCATCCAGCTGGCCAGCCTCAATGGAGCATCAGAAAAAGAAGTTATGCCATCGAGGGCAAAACGGAACATCTTGGTATAGGTATAACCTGTTTTTCCACCCTGACGCTCGGAGCGGTCATATTCCACATAGGTCTGCCTGAAGCCAATCCAGGAAATCTGTCCCCGCAAAAACTTGTTTTGCTCGGGCATCGACTTCAGCACATCCACTACCTTCCTGTCCATAATGCGAAAATCTCCCGTATCCAATGGAATATCAATCGAGGCAATATTGGCAAGCAAACGGTAAAACAAACGGGCCGTAAGCAACTTGGCGAAACTCTCTCCCTGCCGCTTCCGCCGGCGTGCATAAACTACCTGAAAGCCTTCGTTCATCCGGGCATCCATTTCAGGAATGAGCTCCGGGGGATCCTGCAAATCGGCATCAATGATCACAACCCGATCGCCTTTGCAGGCATCCAATCCAGCCGAAACCGCAATCTGATGTCCGAAATTCCGGCTTAGATCAATGAATTTTACCCTGTCGTCGAGCAGGGCGAGTTCTTTTACCAGCGCAATGGTGGCATCCCGGCTGCCGTCGTTCACGAAAACCAGTTCAAAAACAGGACTCAGGGTTTCCATCACCGATTTCAGGCGTTGGTACAGGGCCTGAACATTG
>JBIPNA010000110.1:0-9901 GCA_044375665.1 Catalimonadaceae bacterium | reverse complement strand
ATCGGATTCAAACCAAAATCAACTCCGGCACCGTAAGCAAAGCCAATATCACTTTTTTTCACCGACAAGATCGGTTGTGGGTTATTGGGATCATTTGCTCCGGATAAGCTTAGGCTGCTTCCGGTCTGGAATCCCATTTGGGGGCCCGCCACAAGATTCAGGTTTACCATCCGGTTGGTACCAGTGTTCAAAGAGAGCAACAAAGGAATATTAACATACCTTAAATTGACGCGTCTGTTGATGTTGTTGTCTGATGTTTCCTGGTTGATGGAACTGTAAATAAATTCTCCCTGAACGCCTATGTAGTTGGAAAAGTGAAAGCCAATAAAGCCCCCGATGCCAAATCCGAGCACAGCATTTCCGGACACTTCGCCTCCGGAGGCCGTTTTCATTTTGATGTCAGAAAAAGTAGGCATCAGCCTTAAGCCAACTTCCATAAGTTTAAGCCTTCCTTCTTCCTGAGCAGAGGCCATACCTCCGATTGAAAGCATTCCAATCAGGAATAAGAACGCAATTTTTGTAGTTGATTGTTTCAAAAAAAAGAATCTATTAATGATCCCGACAAAGGTGGGCAGATTCTTTAGCCTATATCTTACAGGTTTCTGGAATAGAGTTGTAAAATTTACAGTTCCTGTAGAGATTGCCTTTTTAATATATGCTGTTCTTTGAAATCACTTGGAGAAATTCCGGTTACTTTTTTAAACTGATTCGATAAGGCTGAATTGCTGCTATATCGAAGTCGGTCTGCTATTTCTGACATATTAAGCTGATGGTATTGAATGAGTTCTTTTATATATTCGATTTTATTCAATATTATATAGTGTTCTATGGTAATTCCTTCGGATTTTGAAAAGAGATTGGATAAATAGGTGTAGTTGTGGCCCAATTCTTTGGCAATATGCTCGGAGAAATTTGTGGGGTGGACCTCTTCGAGGTTTCGGACCCAAAGGGTTATTTTATTTTTTATATGTTCTACAAGGACAGACTTGCCGTCTTCAAGTATCTCCAGACCACAGGCTTCCAAGGCTTCACCAAGTTTTTTGAGTTGTTCGTCTGTGAGGGGATAGGGGAGGTCCACAGTACCGAGTTCGACTACAGACCCGAACACCCCCAATTGTTCAAGTTCTGTTTCTACACGTTGAATACAACATTGGCTTACCATTGATTTAATAAAGAGTTTCATAAGATTTTCATTTTCAGGGTGGTCAAAAATAGGGTTTGAATTCGGTTTTGGGTTAGGACAAGGTAATACTAAAATATTGATATTCAATTAAATAGTTTCGATGAAACCATCTGATTTAGGAATAACATTCCACCTGACTCCAATACTTAGGAAAAGCGTTTTTTTTATTTCAGGAAAATGGACTTGAAAAAGAATGAAGGGCAAAGGTCGGATTTTGGGCAGGGCAAGATCAGGAACATCCAATCGGCCAGCCCAGTCTACGCCCGGTAAAAACCTGATTGACCAAACCGTACCCCAATCGAATCGGAGACTCAGGGACGCATCGGGGTAGACAGAGTCTGACGCCTGACAGGAATAGCTCTGCGGGAATTGCAGGTTAATTCTGATTAAAGAAAGAAAAAAAACAGAATGTACCTAAGCCGAGGCCAGCTTGCGGAGGCCTATGGAGCAACGGTACCGTGGATCGTGGTAGGTGTCGAACAGGTGGTCGAGGTGTGCAACGATTTGATGGTAACCCAATTCCTTTCCCCATGCGAGGAGGCCCATCGGATAATTGACGCCTTTGGTCATGGCCAGATCGATGTCGGTGGCGGAGGCAATGCTGTAGTGCAGGGCTTCGGCAGCTTCGTTGATGAGCATGGCCAAAATACGGTTGACGATGGTCTTACCCAATTCAGAATTTTCGGCCGGCTGGGGTTTGGAAGCGCCTTCGGTATAATCGTAAAAACCCTTGCCGCTTTTCCTGCCCAGGTATCCGGCCTCGAGAAGGCGTTTCTGGGAAAAGGAAGGCATATACCGGGGGTCGTAGTAAAAGGCCTGAAAGACAGTCTCCGTAACCACAAAATTAACATCGTGGCCGATGAAGTCCATGAGCTCAAAAGGCCCCATCGGGAAACCGCCAATGGTTTTCATGGCCCAGTCGATGGTGGCCATATCGGCTATGCCTTCGTCCAGAATCCGGAGCGCTTCGCCATAAAAGGGCCGGGCTACCCGGTTGACAATAAAGCCGGGGGTGTCTTTGGCCAGCACGGTGATTTTGCCCCAGCTTCGAACGGTTTCGAGGGCCAGGGTCAGGGTTTGGGCCTCGGTTTGAACGGCAGGGATAATCTCTACCAGCTTCATGATAGAAGCCGGATTGAAGAAATGGATTCCGATGAACCGGCCTGGATGCTTGCAGGCAGCTGCCAGGGAGGCGATGCTCAAAGAACTGGTGTTGGAAGCCAGCAGGCAGGTTGGGGAGATGATGGGCTCCAGTTGACGGAACAGATCGGCTTTCAGGTCCCGGTTTTCGATGATGGCCTCGATGACCAGATCGCAGTCGGCAAACTCATGAAGGCTTTGGGCCGGATGCAGCCGGGCGGCAATGGTTGAGGCTTCTGTCTCGGTAAGCTTTCCTTTGGCGGCCAGGCTGTTGAGGGTTTTTTTGAGCCGGGGTTTTGCCGTTTCGAGCGAAACCGGAAACGCATCGAACATCCGGACCTGACATCCTGCAGATGCTGCCACCTGGGCGATGCCTATGCCCATGGTTCCAAGGCCCACAACACCAATGGTTTTCATTTTCCTGTAAACTGAGGTTTGCGTTTTTGAACAAAAGCCGTTACTCCTTCGTGGTAATCTGCCGATTCACTGGCTTCAATCTGCAGGCGGGCTTCGGTTTGAAGCTGGGTTTCCAGATCGTTGTCCATCCCTTCCTGAAAGGCCTTTTTGGTGAGTGCCAGTCCGAAGGTAGGCATCTGAGCGAGCTTATTGGCGAGGGTTTCGATGTAGGCAGGGAATTCGTCCGGGGGAATGGCTTTGTAGATCATGCCCATTTTTTCGGCTTCCGGGGCGAAGATTTTGTCGCCGAGCATGGCCAGGGCCAGGGCTTTCTGATACCCGATGAGGCGGGGCAGGAGCCAGGTTCCGCCGCTGTCGGGAATGAGTCCGATGCCACTGAAGGCCTGGATAAACGAGGCGGTTTCGGAGGCTACCACGATGTCGCAGGCCAGGGCGATGTTGGCCCCTGCACCGGCCGCGACCCCATTCACCGCGCAGAGGACCGGAATGGGGAGGTTTCGGATGCCGAGGATGATGGGGTTGTAGTGGTCTTCGAGAATGGTTTTAAAGCCTGGGTGGAGATCGGGTTGGGTTACCTCCACCAGATCTTGTCCGGCACAAAAGGCTTTTCCTTGACCGGTCAGGACGAGGACCCGGATGGAGGGATCGGCGGCGACCTCGCGCAGGGTTGCCTGAAGGGCCAGGGCCATTTCGCGGTTGAAGCTGTTGAACGAAGCCGGTCGGTTGAGGGTGATGCGGGCCACGCCGGAGGATTTGGTGTAGAGGAGGGTATCGCTCATGGTGTTTCGGAATAGGTGGGGCAAAGAAAAGGAAAATGGCCTTGACCTTTTGGGCGATTTTGGCGATTGGGGTGAGGTGGAATCGTTTAAGGAATAAGCTCCATTGGAGCCTGGCCGTATTTAGTTTTCAATTTCCAATTTGGCTTTGAGCGCCAGGGGAGCGAACCGTTTCCGGCCGCCATTCGTGGTTCGCATATTTGAGGTATTTCTGGTTCTAATAATGAATTCTAAACACTGCTTGCGTTTGATTTCAAAATTCAGCCTCAACCAAGCCTTTTTTCAGCCCTCTCCATTATGGCGGTTCGGCCTCCGGCCCGGATCGACGCGGATACCCCACAGCGACGACGACAGGAGGAGCGAGGAGTAGCAGCAAAGAGCCGGAAATGCCGGCCAAAAAAGAAAAATCTACCTGGGTTGGCCTTCCCAAATCCGGAGCCTGCTGTCAGGAATCTGCCCATTGAACAACTACCAATCCGAAAACCATTTACCTCTCTGATCGTTTTAGCAAACAGTGTTGTTGGATGGGTTGGTTTTTTTGATCCATTATTCATTTACGTTCATTTTTATGCTTTTAATCCGAATTTTTACCCTGGGACTTGGCCTACTTCTGGCCTGTTCGTCGCGCCCCGATACCACCCAAGTAAGTGGCTCTCCCGACCTTGCACAGCTCCAACCCGGAAAAAATCCCTGGTATTCGCGAACCGACACCACCGTGTTGAAGGTGACCGACGCCCAATGGAAAAAAGTTTTAACCCCCGAAGTGTATGAAGTGGCCCGCAACAAGGGTACCGAATGGGCCTTTTCGGGAAAGCTCTACAAGGAGTCCGGACTTGGAAACTACTATTGTGCCGTCTGCGGAAACGGTTTGTTTAAGTCAGATGCCAAATTTGCCAGTTCCTGTGGCTGGCCCAGTTTCTTCGAAGCCCGACGCCCGGGGGCTGTCCGTTATCTGCCCGATAATTCCCATGGCATGGAACGCATTGAGGTACAGTGTGGAAGATGCAGCTCCCACCTGGGCCACCTGTTCGACGATGGCCCGCCACCCACCGGAAAACGCTTCTGCATGAACTCGATTGTGCTGGACTTCGAACCGCTGAAGTAAAGATTCGGATCTCTTTTTCAAGTTGACTTGAGAAAAGGTGGCTTCGCAACGGATTTGGGTGCATCTTCGGGGCACCTATGAAAATTGCTTTCTTTTCAGCCAAAGCCTACGACAAAACCTATTTCAACCAAAGCAATCAGGCTTATGGTTTTGAATTGGTGTATTTTGAAAATGCCCTTCAGCCCTCTTATGTCAACCTGATTCCTGCCGGAACGGAAGCCATCTGTGCGTTTGTGAACGACCAGCTTGGAGCGCAGGTTCTTGGGGAACTGGCTTCAAAAGGAGTCCGGATCCTGGCTTTGCGTTGTGCAGGATTCAACAATGTAGACCTGAAAGCCGCAGAGGCGTTGGGTCTGGTTGTTTGCCGTGTACCTGCCTATTCGCCTGAAGCCGTGGCTGAACATACAATGGCTATGTTGCTCACCATCAATCGGAAAACCCACAAAGCCTACAACCGGGTCAGGGAGCAGAACTTTTCGCTCGATGGGCTGATCGGGTTCAACCTGCATGGAAAAACCGTTGGTGTAATCGGTACCGGAAAGATTGGGAAAGCATTTATCCGGATCCTGAACGGATTTGGGTGTCGGGTTTTGGCATTCGATCCCTTTCCCGATCCTGCCATTGAAAGCGGCCAGGTTTCATATGTGGATTTGGAAAACCTTTTCAGGGAATCGGATGTGGTTTCGCTGCATTGTCCGCTAACTCCGGAGAACCATTACCTCATTCAGGAGAAAACACTTTCTCTGATGAAGCCGGGAGTAGTTCTGGTCAATACCAGCCGGGGTGGGCTGCTGAATACGACAGATGTAATTGCCGCGTTGAAAAAAAAGCAGGTTGGTGCTTTGTGCATCGATGTATATGAGCAGGAAGATAAGTTGTTTTTCCGTGACCTTTCTTCCAACATCATTGAAGATGACACCATTCAGAGGCTCATGAGTTTCCCCAATGTGCTGATCACAGCCCATCAGGCTTTTTTGACCGAAGAAGCCCTTACCGAGATTGCCGGGGTGACGCTCCGGAATATTGCAGATTGGCAGGCGGGAAAGCTTGAGTCAGGATCGGTGACCCGACTGGTTTAGTCAGACAGTTCTGGTTTTAATTACTTTGGCCCAGTGGTTTCTTTGTCTCCCTTTTTGAGCCGGTTTTTTCCGGTACCCGGATTTTCACCAGAAGAGCAACAGCAGATCGTTTCCGCTTTCCGGCCTGTTGGGTTCGACCGGGGAGCTTTCCTGTTGACGGAAGGCCAGACCGAAAACCGTTACTGGATTATGGAACAGGGCTGGGCCCGGTCTTTTGTAACCGATCCCGGCGGTAGGGACATCAGCATTCAGTTCTTTTCGGCCGGCGATGTTGTCATCGACTGGAGCTCTTTTTTCCTCCGGCAACCCACCCGCGAAAATATTCAGGCATTGAGCGATTGCCAGACCTGGCAGCTCGATTTCGACACCTTTCAAATCCTGTTTCATCAGATTCCGGCGTTTCGGGAGCAGGGCCGGGCCCGGTTGGTAGGTTCTTTTTTTGCCCACAAACGCCACCACATTTCGGTGCTGGCCGATCCCGCCAAAGACCGGTATGTGGAGTTTCTCCAATCCAGGCCCGATGTGCTCAACCATGTGCCGCTCAAGCACATAGCCACCTATCTCGGCATAACGGACACTTCTCTCAGCCGGATCCGGAAAGAAATCAGTTCGGATGCTTTCTTGTCCTAAGGCAAGATTTGGTTCCCGGAATTGGTCCAGTTTTGGGCCTGATATGGAAGCAACCTATGGTTTTCTCTTACTGGCCGGTCTCAGCCTCGCCCTGTTTTACAGTTCAGGGCAACTGCAGCCCAGGGCCCTGGTGGCGGTGCTGGCCTGGGTCCTGGTGGTTTCCGCCTTTGCCCTTTCGGGCCTGTTTTCCGACGATCCCCGCCGCTTTATCGGTGTCATGGCAGGGTTGTTTGCCGGTACGGGTTTGCTCATCTGGTATGCACCGCAAAGGCCGGTGGCTCAAGGTTGGTTTTTCGCCCTTCATAGCCTCCGGATGGGCGTGGAGTGGGTTTTGCACGAACTCTATGGACAAGGGCTTGTGCCCAGGCTCATGACCTGGGATGGTTGGAATTTCGACATTGCCATCGGCATCACCGCAGCGCTGCTGGGCCTGGTTCACCTTGTCCGGAAAAAGCCACTTCCTGCCCTGGCCTGGAAAATATGGAACCTTACAGGATTGGCTTTTCTGGTCTGGATTGTGGCCATCGCCATCCTTTCAGCGCCCTTACCTTTGCAGCAACTGGCCTTCGATCAGCCCAACGTCGCCGTTTTGTCCTTTCCTTTTTGCCTTCTTCCGGCGCTGGTGGTCCCATTGGTTTTTCTGGCACACTGGCGGGCACTGCGCTCCTGAATAGCAGCAAAACGAGCCATTTCAGCGTTTGGGCGGCATTTCCGGCTATCCGCTCCAAGTCCTCAGGCGCTGCGTGCCTTGCGCCTTCCGGGCTTTCCACTGCTATCCGGGCCGCTTCGTTCAACCCCGAAACTGCACAGTATTCCGTTCCCAGGATGGCCAAAGAACCGGGCCCTGGTGCATCTCGGATTTTAGAAACAGGTGTCCATTTTTTCCAAAGATCTCCATTCAGGAACTTGATTCTTATGGCATACGCTACATGAAAGGTTAGCCAAAAAATCCCGGCAGGCCTCTGCTTCAGGCTGATCCGAAGCAATGCCGTTTTGGTTTTTTTTGGACTTCAGACCGGTTACTTTCGGCCCTCGTTCAGGAATGGAGGAAATCCATGCATATTTGATCCCTGGGATGAAGGCCAGGATTTTAAACCACAACCCTATGAAAAAACAACTATTTTTAATTTTAGCTCCATTTTTTGTACAGCAAATGCAGGCCCAGACCGGCATTCCTGTACCTGGTTTCGGCACCAACGGAACCCAAAATACCCTTTTCAACACCCTCGACAAAGGCCACAGGGTACTGCAACAGCCCGATGGTAAAATTCTGGTGGCCGGATATTCCAACACCAATCCTGGAACCCTGGCTATGGCCAGGTATCTTGCCAATGGGAACCTGGATCCCAGCTTCGATGGTGATGGCAAACTGACCATTCCTTTTACCGTGAACGGGTTGTCGGTGAGTACAGCCAACCATGCCCTTGCGCTGCAGCAGGATGGTAAAATCCTGGTTTCAGGGGATGCATATGGCGCAACTACAATCGATTTTACGGTGTTTCGGTTTCTTCCGAACGGCAGCCTGGATACGGGTTTCGATACCGATGGTAAAGCCCAGGTCAACTTCGGCACCACCAATGTGAGTACAGCAAACGATATTGCCATAGATGCTTCAGGGCGAATCGTTTTGGCCGGTATTGCTACCATTTCTTCCAAAAATCAATTTGCGGTAGCCCGCCTTTTACCCAACGGAAGTCCCGATAACAGCTTTAATGGTAATGGCAAACAAACCTTTCCCATTGGTGGCGATGCCGACCGGGCCTATGGACTTGCTCTTCAATCAGATGGTAAAATTGTTCTCGGTGGAACGTCCAGCAATGGAATCATCAGCCAGTTTGCTCTGGCCCGCCTTTTACCCAATGGAGGTCTCGATCCCAGTTTTGATACAGACGGATTTATGAATACGGGCATCGATACCCATGGCCATTTTTGCCGGAATGTAGCCGTGCAGCCGGATGGAAAAATCCTTGCAGGCGGATCCTGTTATGGAACAGCCAATGGTGGTTTCTCAACCAATTTTGCCCTGATCCGCGTCTTATCCAACGGATCCCTCGATCCTTCTTTTGGAACCAACGGGAAGCGGTTTGTAAACCTTGAAAGCAACCAGAACAACGACAATGGCTCTGCCATGCTGCTGCAACCCGACGGAAAAATCCTGATGACAGGGTCTTCCTTTATTGCGCCTTTCTTTTATCCCAGGGTTTCGGTGATCCGGCTTTTGTCCGATGGAACACTGGATCCCACCTTTGGCACCAATGGTGCAGCTTTAATTTCTGTGTTAGACGGGGGTAGTTATGGAACAGCCCTTTGCCTCCTTCAAAATGGTACTGTAATGGTCACCGGACATACCCAAAGTAACACAACCAACAATACACATTTTGCCCTGGTCAACCTTACCACCGGTTTACCTGTGGCCATCCAGCCTGTCCGCAACCAACTTTTTGAAGTTGATGTTTTTCCAAATCCTGCGGAAGAAGATATCTGGGTCCGGTTTTCTGATGGTCGGGTCCTGGTGGAAGAAGTGCTTCTTTTCAATGGTTCAGGTTCTGCCATCCGTATGGAAGATACTCAGGCTTTGCCATCGGGAAATGGTATTTTCCATTTTCGCCTTCCATCCCGATTGCCGGCAGGACTGTATACCCTCCGGATCCGTACCACAGATGCCGGAACTGTTTCCCGGCGAATTCTTGTGAAAGGTTGATTTTTTTCTTCGCCCAGGAACCGTTTAATCCAATACCCTTTTTTGGACGGGACTGTTTTGTTTTTTGATTTCAGTGGAAGGTTAGTGCAGGATTCTGGATTGGGAATTCGTCATTTAACCCGGATTGCCCATTAGAAATTCTTTGTGAGAGTCTAACATGCAGAAAATCAACACTTTTTCTATGAATAGGATTAGCAAAATAGGGGTTCAGTCGAAAATTCGTCAATCGAGGAAGACAGTAATTTTTAGCTTTTAGGGCACATGAATCTATACCCGGACAACCGCCGATTTTAATAAACATCCAGCCTCCAAAAGCGGCTTCCAGGGAAACAAAACCATAAATCAGGTTGGTGTTTCGGAGAAGATGCATCATAAAACTGATTAAGCGGTAAGGCCTTTTTGGATTGAAATTCAGAATTTTGTCTTTGCCATCGTTCATCGGGAAAACGCTATTCTTTTCGCCTTGTGCGTAAAAAAGGAGTGTTTCTTTAACCTTTTATGCCCTTTTGGGGACGACCATGAAAAAGCATCTTTTGATTTATCTTCTCGCCTGCGCAACCTTTTCGGCATATGCGCAAGCGCCGGGTTTTTCCTTTGCAAAAAGAATAGGAGGGGCCTCCACAGAATACAATACCGATCTCCACAGAACCAAAGACAGTCAGGAGAATTTGTTTGTTTCGGGAACTTTTGGAGAAACCTGCGATTTTGATCCGGGACCTGGTACCCAAACCAGGACATCCACCGGATTTTTGGATATTTATGTTGCCAAATACGACAGCTCCGGAAATTTTTTATGGGTAAAAACATTTGGGAGCGCCGCTCAATCAGACTATTCCTTTTGTTCTACCCTGGATCCATCAGGAAATATTG
>JBIPNA010000109.1:0-9909 GCA_044375665.1 Catalimonadaceae bacterium | reverse complement strand
CGCTGGGGCCAAAACACCCCTGGTTCGGTGTAGACTCGGTCTACATCTGTGCGATCTTGAATCTCGGATTCGACAGGGGTACGGCTCCCAATCAAAACGGTTCAGTCAAAGAAGCGCCGGCCATTCAAACAAACAAAAGAACAGAACCGACGCTCTTCCCAACAACGGATAGCTTTCCTACGTGCGTTGGCCCGAACATCCACGGGGGAGCAGAGGCCATGCGGGCAGAATAATTTCCCCGGGAACCGCCAATTATATTTCGTGCCTAAAGGCACTTTGTAATGCTATTTGGTTTGGGTTTCTACCAATAGTTTGTCCCCAGGGGGACAAAAAGAACGTGTGCACCAGGGAACCGTTCAGTCAAATGGGTTTTTAAGGATTCTTCCATGTGACCTAAATCCATCGCCTTGTTTTCAAATGCTTTTCCTCCCGAAATGAAATCCAATATTTCCAACCAGGCTTGCCTTGTATGTTGATTCCTGATTCAATCCGGGCCGGATGGATTTTGGTCCCTGGTTTCGGGTATGACTACTTATTGTCTTCCCGGATTTTCAATTCAGGCAGGCCGGGGGAAAAATAAAAGCCCTTCTATCTAAGCAGGGATCACCAAATTTCATGATGTGCATAGACGGCAAATCTTGTTTAAAAGCCAGAGAATGGGTCCCGCCAGTAATGAAAATTAACTATTTTGAAGGGTAAAGGCGCATCGGACTGTTGAAACTCTGTTAAAGAAATTAGTTTTGCACCGTTCTTCCTGACGTTCAACACCTGGATTTATTTTATTCAGGACAACTGATAAACCAATTGCGACCTGAATATCTGTATTATAAAGACCTATGGCCTGTTTTTTGGGGCAAATCCCGGCTTTTCCCAATAAACAAAATCAGCCCTTTATTGACATTCCTGATCTTGTTGCTTTCCAGCCATGTTCAGGCCCAGGTTCCAAATGGAGAGTTAAGCCCCAGAGACCGCGACCACCTTCGTAGCCAGTCCATCACATTGGTGAAGGAGTTTGAACAGTTGCTCAACATTCTGGCCCACAAAGGAACCACCTCAACCGATGCCCTGGAACTTGTTGCCCTGGCGACCTCCGATCCACAGACCCGTTTGTTTTATGATCCGGAAATTGTTTTGGAGGATGATATCTACTCCGTCAATGCCGATTCTCTGGCACCAAAAGATGTTTCAGTTCGTAAGTATCTAAACGACTGGGACTTGTTTTATGCCAAGTCGTTTGAAAACACCGTAAACTTTAACGATTTGCGTCTGAGCGAACTGGTGCAGAAAGAGTATCTGTTTATTCAGGTTCAGTTTCAGGCTGCATTTAAAGGGAAACATAAAGAAATAGATAAGTCTTATCATCCCACCCGGCGGGTCGCCACTATTCGTTTCGATTGGAAAGGCGGGCGGTATCGGGGCTACATTCAGGGGGTTCGGTTTTTCAATCCGAAGCGCAGCAAATCGGGATCAGGGAGTTCGGCAGCAGATTTCAAGCCCTTTGTAAAAGAGTTTAAAATTAAGTTGACCAACCTCTATGATACCACCCAAAGCGAAGGTCAGCTTGCGATGCAGCGCAAGAAAGATTCTTTGTATGTAGAAGCCCTGCAGTCGAAAATGCAGAAAACGGATGAGGACAAAAAGAAGGATCAAAAGTATGCCAAGGCCATTGAAAAAGGGGATTCTTTGCTTTGGAACAAAGAATTTGCCAATGCCATTGAAGCTTTCACCGAGGCGAGAACGCTAAAACCTCTGGAGACCTATCCCCGGACCAAGATCAATGAACTGACCCGGCTTTTGTCAAATGGAGCCATGCATCCAAGGCAAATGTTCATGAAGCAAATGGCTGAGGGTGATGCCTATTTCAAGGCAAGAGAATATGAAAGCGCCAGGCAGGCTTATCAATCAGCATACATCATTTTGCCAGAGAATCCGGATGTCATTCAAAAATTCCATAGAACGGATGAGATTCTGAAGAAGAAGGTCGAAATCCGGAGAAAGTATGTTACGGGTAACCATAAAGCCGCTTTGAAAGATTATGGCACTCTTTTGGAAACGGATCCCAACAATACCGATTTCTATTTTGAAAGGGCCCGTTGCTACTTGAGTATGGGCGACAAAAAACGGGCTTTGGTTGATTTTAATACGGCTATTGAACAGGATCCCAAATTTAACGAGGCATTGGAGGCCCGGGCATCATTGCTGCAGAAAATGGGCAACTATACTGAGGCTCTGGCAGATCGTGAATCTTTGATCAAACTCGAACCGGGCTTATCCGACCATTTGTACCGCAAGGGCGTTTTATTGGCTGCCATGGATGAGCCAGAGAATGCAGAAAAGGCTTTTAACCAGGCGCTTGTTATCAATCCCAAAGATTACCTGTCGGCAACCGGCCGGGCTGGAGTTCAGCGGAAAACGGGCAAACGCGAGCTGGCCATCCGATCTGCCGACCTTGCGCTGAGTCTGAAACCAGAGTACAGCTCAGCAGTCTTTCAAAAAGCAATGGCCTTGTATGAGATGGGAGAGGAAAGCAAGGCAGCTCCTTTGATCAACCGGTGTTATGTTCTTGGTTTGGATGTTTCTGAAGAACGGGAATTGGAGAAGTCTTTTCAGGAATGGACTTCCAAAGCAGAAGCTGCCAGTAAGGCAGGGCAGCATGAGGTAGCCATTCAAATGGCTAAAAAGGCATTGGTGGTGCATGCCAAATCGGTTGAAACATGGTTTTTTATTGCCCGGGAAGAAGTCAAAAGTAAACACTTCGAAACCGCGATAGCTCATTTAGATCATTGTATTTCCCTGGAACGTGATTTTTATCCGCCCCAGGTTCTTAAAGGTCAATTGTACCTCGATCAAAAAGAATATAGAAAAGCAATTACTGTGTTAACAGAAATCTATCAGGCAGATGGTCGTCAGCAGGACGCCTGTCTGGGGATTGGGGATGCTTATCTGGGTCTCGACAAATATGATTCTGCCCTTGTTTGGTTTAACCTGGCTTATTCCATCAAATCGTCCAGTGCACCTACCCTGGTTCGTAGAGGAAAATGCCATTTTATGATGGAGAATTACCAAAAGGCGCTTTTGGATCTGGAAAACGCCATTTTGGAAAACAACAGAAATGCCGACGCCTATTTTGTCAAAGCCAGAGTGAACCGGGCCCTGCGGCAAACCTACGTGGCCATCGACAATTTCAAAGAAGCCCGGAGGCTGGGCTTTGAAGCCTATGCCTGCCAGTTTGAGATCGGCCAGACACTCGCCGCATCCGGCAGCCACAAGCAGGCCATCAAGTCCTTTTCGGAAGCCATTGCCCTCGATTCTTCCCGAACCGAAGCCTATGCCATGCGGGGCCTGAGTTATTCGGCGGGCCAGGCTTATCCCGAAGCGCTCGCAGATTTTCAAAAAGTGATCCAGATGGATTCACTCAACCCCAACCTGGACTGCTTGTCTGAAATGGGATACCTTCATATCCGAAACACAGCCCTGGATAAAGCAGGGAATTGTTTCTCCAGAATCCTTCAATTTGATGCCAGCCATATCAAAGCCAGTTTTGGCAACGCCACAGTGGCTTTCCTTCAGGGAAAAAAGGAAATAGCTATGGCTGGATTTGAGTCAGCCTTCCAATTAGGGAAAATCGATCTGGAAACATGGAAAAAGGAAGCCTGGATGAAATATCTTTCTGCCGATCCTCAATTTCAAAAAATCCGCGATGCCAGTATCAAGTAGACTTTTGCAACTTTCAACGAAAAATACCGTGGACCAACAAGAATCTCATCGATTGGTCCTGATTGTTTTTAACATTGCGCCACCTTTTCAATACGTTCAACAATGAAGCATAATTACCATCGACCCGGAGTTTCTTCGAAATACAAGGTCCTGGTCCTGTTCAGCCTGCTTATTGCGGTTGCTTTTTGCCCAAAAGCACAGGCTCAGGAAACCCAGATCCGGGGATTCGTCAATTTTGACGCAGCCTACAGGGACAAAAACCTCAATTTCTCACTTGGTGAACAGGACTTGTTCATTACCTCGGAGTTGTCAGACAGAATTTCCTTTCTTGGTGAAACCGTTTTCAGGTATTCAGCCAATTCTCCGACCAAGTTTGACGTGTCAATAGAAAGGATCATCATGAAGTGGAATTACTACCGGAACCACAACATGCTTTTTGGGAAACACCACACACCTGTCAACTTCTGGAATGATTCATACCACCATGGTCGAGTTTTCTTCCCCACCATTTTCAGGCCCGTGATGTTTGACCAGGGCATCATTCCCCTGCACACCACAGGCCTTCGCTTTCAGGGACAAAACCTTGGAGCCCTTCGGTTTGGATATGATGTCCTGATTGGTAACGGAGTGGCCTCAGACGATTTTTCAGATGCCAACAAGGGAAAATCTTTTATGGTTGGCTTTAATCTCAGGCCCTGGGACAAGCTGAAACTGGGTGCATCTTATTATTTCGACGAAATACCCAAAGGCGTTCAGTTGCACCATACCAGCATCCGGTCCAACAAAAACGTAAAGCAGCATCTGGTCACAGGTTCGGTTTCTTACTTTGCCAACCAACTTGAGTTTTTGGGTGAAAGCACCATGTCGATCAACAAAAACGACTCCACAGGATCTCCTGTCAGCTATTCAAGTTATGCTTATGCCGGCTACAGAATCAAGAAATTTGTACCTTACATCAAAGTTGAATATCTTGATTTAAACCGAAAGGAAGTCCTTTTTGCCAACCATGACCAAAGCAACTACCTCGTCGGTCTGAGGTACGAACTCAACTACCTGACCGTTCTGAAGCTGGAGTTGGCCCGGACCATGTCTCATCCGAAAGGTGCGGCCAAAATGACAACGGTGAACTCGGTTAACTTTCAATTTGCCATCGGATTTTAAATGTACCAGGTCATGAAAAAGTTGCTCTACCGCCCCTCATTCCTGGTTTTGATCGTAACCATGTTTTCCCTGAGCCTGGGGCTTATGGGATTCAAAGACGATGATATTCAACTGGCAGTTGTTGCCAATGAAAAAGGCGCCCCTGCCACCATCACGATGAAAGAACTGATATCTGTCGTACAAGGTGACAAACAGCGCTGGCCAGACGGAACAAGGATTTCCCTTGCGTTCATGAAAACGACTACGCCCGCCGGAAATGCAACAGCTAAGAAGTTGCATAAAACCAGTGGCGATCAATTCAATAAATTCTGGCTTGCCCTTGTTTTTCAGGGAAAGGCAAAGTCCCCGATGTTTTTCAATTCTGCTCAGGAACTGGATGCCTATGTTGGATCTACCCCTGGAGCTATTGGAATTCTGGAGGCATCTTCCTCCCCCAGAACAAGGACCCTGACTGTGGACGACAAAAAGTCATTTTAACCGGATTTTTAGTTCAACAGTTACAATGGCCTTACCTTCTGTTTTCGAAAAGCCGGTTGTTGACGGAATCGTTTCCCGTTTGGACAATCTTCATCCTGATTCTCAACCCCTTTGGGGAAAGATGAATGTGGCTCAAATGCTGGCCCACTGCAACGTGACGTATGAAATGATGTATACTACGAAGCATCCCAAGCCAGGATTTTTCATGCGCCTGATGCTTAAAGCCTTCGTGAAAACCGCTGTAACCAACGAGAAAGGCTATCCCCACAACAGCCGGACAGCGCCTGCTTTTCTGATTTCCGATCCCCGTGATTTTGAGGCAGAAAAAAAGCGTTTGGTGGAATATCTCCATCAAACACAGGTGCATGGAAGATCTTATTTTGAGGGGAAAGAATCCAACTCCTTTGGTCCCTTAAATGCAGAGGAGTGGAACAACCTGATGTACAAACATCTGGATCACCACCTCACCCAGTTTGGGGTCTGATCTAAGGTAGGGTTCAGGCCAGTGCCGAATGTGATTTGCCTTCTGGGGCTTCCCCTCGTTCTCGGGTCGGGCCCTTCCGTGCAAGTCCTCTCCCGCTTGGCGCTGGTCGGATTTACATCCACTAAACCGGTATTCGCCAATCGGGATGCGGGCTTTTCCGTGCGGTCCCTAAGCCGACACTCCGGGTCTGAAACGGCTTTTTACGTCCTTATCCAGCGTCTTTTCTGGTACTCCCGGAGAACGAGGCCATCCACAACCGGATGTCCGACAGCAGGTAGAAATCTTCCCGTAGCCAGTTTTTCTGGATTTCCCGGTCCAGGAGAGCCATGGCCTGACGGTACTCCACCGGTGATTTCTCCGGATGCCGGACAAACTCCGCCAGGATTTGAGCAATACCCATCGTCCAGTGCACCGCCTGACCTTTCCGCCGGATCCGTTTCTGCAAAGCCTGGGTCTTGAAGGGAATCAGTTCCCCGTTGTCCAGGGCCAGGTGAATCAGCATTTCCAGCAGCAGCAGCGGAGCCAGCAGTTTTCCGTCCACACCCCGTTTCCGCAACAGGGCATGGCAACGTTCAAAATCCTCCAGGGCTGCTTTCGGGTTTCCGGCCATCAGTTGCGACAGGATACAGGACAAATGCCAGTCCGTCAGCACCTGGTTTTGCGCTGGATGCGACGGCTCCGGCCGGGGTCGCCCCAAAGCCAGGTGGCCTTTCCATTCCATCATGGCCCGGCGCTGGGCAACCAGGGCATTGTTGCCCTCCGACAGGAAATGCAGCCTTGAAAATTCATCCAGCGTCCGATCGAAGGCAACGCCATTGCCTTCCGCCAGCAGGGCATCCAGGTACTGCACATACAAATGAATCACCAGGGTAGGGTTCGAGAGCCGGATCTCCTTGTTTCGTTCGCAAAGGTGTACTGCATTGCCCAAAACCGATTGCAAGGTTTCGGTCCGGCCTTCCTGCTGACAGGTCTTCGCCTCCAGAAGCCAGTGGTACAAGGTGGCCCGGACCGTACAGGGCTGCGGTCCCTCGAAAACCTGCTGCATTCCTCCTGTCAACGATGCTCCGGAAAGGATCTGCAGGAAAAACCGCTTGCATACCCGCAATTCGGCCAGGGCCTTTTCCAGCCAGTCCATTTCCGCCAGGGTTTCCGCCATGGCCAGATGGTCTTCCCGGGAGGAATGGATCTTAAACTTCCATTCCAGCACGGCCTCCAGCTCTTCCAGAAACTCAAATTTCCGGGCCTTTTTTTCGGCCTTCTCCACAAAAAACAAAGCCTGATCTGACTTGCCCCTCAGATACAGGTATTCGGCCATATCCAGTTGGCGGTATACAAATACGCGAGGGCTGCCCTTCTCATCTTTTTGCGCCAGGGCCGCTACCATCATCGTGTAATGGTATTCCAACCGTTTGGATCGGGCCGCAGGTCGAAGACTCCGGTTGTCTTTGGCGTTTTCCATGCCGTTTCGCTTCCGGATCTGTTGGGTTTTTTCTATAGGAAGGGAGGAAATCCATTCTTGATATTTGGACATATAAATAGTAGTAAATCAGATTTTTAAGTCAAAATTTGTTCAAATTTACACTTTGATTCCAGATAAAAACATCTCCCATTCAAACCGAACCACCTTCCACTTTTGAATTTTTAATCCGAAAAATGAAAAAACTCTTGTTTTTCCTGTGGCTCAGCCTGTCTCTATCGGCCTTTGCCCAGCCCGATTCAACTACACTGGTGGCTTATCTGGGTGGGAATGAGCGGGTAGAGTTGTTTGATGTTTTTCAGCTTCGAAAGCCCGGCCATCTGCTGGATAGCACCTACCTCGTAGCGGGTGGAGCGGCAAATCTCAACTGGTTAACTTCAGCAATCCTGCCGATCAATCAGCGCACTGAACTTGGGTTAACCTCCAGTCAGGGGCAGACCTTGCTTTCCGACTCGGGCGGGGTGGGTTTTTTGCTCCACTTTTCCAAAGACATGAAAACCATCCTGCACTGTGTCCATTTTCCGCAGGGCAAAGGAACCACCATCAACCGGATCCGGACCACCACAAGAACAGGCGACCCAACCGGAGAACTGTACATTTCAGGCAGGCGGTTTGTCTCTGATAGCGGTTATGTAACCCGCAACCGTTTTGGCCTGAGCCAGACCTTTCCAAAAGATGAGTATTTCATTGCCCGCCTCAACGGCAATTTTTTCAATCAGGTGCCTTCGGCCGCTATCTTTTACGTCAATGCCCGGGCCCGCTATGACTACCGGAACGATAACATCCATACCTATGCCCAACCCTGGGATGTCAATACCCACGGTGAAGTGGTTTATGGCGAGGGCGCTACCTACATCCCGGTCTTCAATTCTTTCTGCTACCTCCGGAAAGTGGATGCCTGGGGAAGACCGATGGTCGTACCCGGCTGGATGATGCACATGCTCGACAATGGCCAGATTGTGTATGGAAACCCAGCGCCGCCCAATACCCAATATTCCATGATCAACGGCTACATGGGCAAACGCGGAAGCTGGCGGTCCCATAACCCCGCCGATTTTGCCTTTGCTTCCACCGATGCCAACGGAAACCCAAGGACAGGCCGCTATCCCGACGACTTCTGGTACAAGGCCCCGGTAGATCCCAATACGGGTGCGGGAGAACCCTCCGACCTCGAAACCGGACCCGGATTTACCACAGGCTTGTCCGCCGGACCTGGCCGAACGGGTCGTGTGGCCGACCATCCCAGAAGCTATGGCTTCGGATCCATTGTATTTGACAAGGTAACCAACAACCTGTATGTCGGATTTACGGTCGGATATTACTGGCAGAAACCTGCCGATACCACATCCAAAACCGCCTGGGATGCCCGGCATGAATTCGATCCCCAGGTCGTCGCTATGGATACCAACGGTTTTATCCTCAACTGGGACCGGATGAAAAAGGAGGCCTCCAACGACCAGCCCGATTCTTACCTCGATGCCCTCGATATCGATTATGCCAACCGGATGCTGGTGATTGTGGCAAGACAACATGGCAACGACTACAACACCTCCTGGGTCGGAAACGATCTGGTGGCCAATCCATTTGCGGCCGGCTTTAAAAACGGTTTGAACGGCACCACCGGTGATATTCACATTCAATGGATCGGGAAATACCGGTTGTCCGATTTTAAGGTAGTGCATTCCACCTTCCTGGCCGAATATCCTGTGAACGCCCCAATCCAGACGCCCTATACCCAGCCTTTGTACGACGGCTGGCAAAACCAGAACGCCGATTTTATTTCCCTCGCCAATACCCGGAAGATTTCAGAAGCCTGCAATATGATGAAGGTAGGTCGGGACGGAAAAGTGGCCATCACGGTTCAGGGTTCCCGGATTATGACCACCTCCAATGCCTGGCAGAAAATGGCCAAACCTCCTTTGGCAGGCGGTGCAGCCGTTTTCCAGCGGGTATATTCGCCCGATCTCCGGGATGTGGTGTACAGCAGCCTGTTGACGGTTCCAATCTATTCAACTTCCATTCAAACCTACGGGCTTTTGCCACTCAACGACAGGATTTTGAGTGCCGGAGCAGGGGGGACCGTTGTCACTATGGCGCAGGTAAAGCCCCCGGGAACCAACTGGAACTTTTCCGTCACCACTGCCCCCGCCAATCCGGCCGGTATCCTGGCCTCACTGCCCTATTCCCCAACCACTTTTCCGGAGCCTCAGGATACCCTGACCTATCCGCTAATTCCGGTGGTGCCCCCGGTATCGGTCCGTTCATCCTCCGTTCGTTTCCCTGAGATTCGGGTTTTCCCCAATCCGGTGGGCGATGTGCTCCATGTGGAGGGCCCGGAAGGGATGCAGAAACTCCGGCTCATCAATGCTTTTGGACAGATCCTGGAAGAAAAACAGGTTTTGCCCGGTCAACAGCATGTGCTTTGGAAACTGAGCACCAGGCCTACAGGTATTTTCTGGCTTTCCGTTTTGGGGAACCATGATACCAAAACAATCCGTCTGGTGGCCAGGCCATAGCCGCAGCTGGCCCGGACTTTATGACCCCGACCCACTACCCGATTTCGTTTTCGGAGCTGTAGGTTTTTCGAGATCGG
>JBIPNA010000471.1:0-2558 GCA_044375665.1 Catalimonadaceae bacterium | reverse complement strand
GGCCCCACGACGAACAGCATGTTCGTATTCTTCCAGAACAATGGCGGCACTACCCTCTCCCAGAACGAAGCCATCACGATTTTTATCATAAGGCCGGGAAGCTTTCTGTGGCGCATCATTCCGCTCTGACATGGCCTTCAAGGCATTAAACCCACCTACTCCAGCTATGGTCACTGCCGCTTCTGAGCCACCTGTAATGCAAACTTCCATTCTGCCTGTCCTCAAATAAGTAAAGGCATCAATGAGTGCATTGTTGGAAGAAGCACAGGCAGAAACGGTACAGTAATTGGGCCCACGGAAACCATTTCTCATTGAAATGAGGCCGGCACTTGAATCCACGATCATCTTAGGAATAAAGAAGGGATTGAATCTTGGTGTACCGTCGCCGGTGCCAAAATTCAATACCTCCTCCTGGAATGTCAACAGGCCTCCGATACCGGAACCCCAGATAACACCCACCCTGTTGTAATCTGTATTTTCTGGCAAAAGACCGGAATCAGCAATGGCTTCATCGGTGGAACCAATGGCATAATGCACAAAGGGATCCATTTTCCGGGCCTCCTTCCTGTCCAGATATTTACCAGGATCAAAATCTTTTACCTCGCAGGCAAACTGTGTTCTGAATTTGGATGCATCAAAACGGGTGATCGGACCAGCTCCACTTACTCCATTAACTAAGTTATTCCAATACGTTTCCGCGGAATTTCCCAATGGGGTAATGGCACCTAAACCGGTAACTACAACCCTTTTCAATTGCATAAAAAACTGGGGTATGCTTATTTGGTATTGGCCTCCAGATAGGCAACAGCTTGCCCAACAGTTAGGATATTTTCAGCCTGATCATCAGGAATGGAAATGCCAAATTCTTTTTCGAATTCCATAATCAACTCCACGGTGTCCAGGGAATCGGCACCTAAATCATTTGTAAAGGAAGCCTCGTTGACAACTTCGGACTCTTCAACACCTAATTTTTCGATGATGATAGCTTTTACTTTGCTAGCAATTTCTGACATTGTTGTACAGGTTCTTGTTTGATAAGGGCGCAAAGAAATAGGATTCATCTAAATATTACCAACAAATTTCCAAGGAAAAACCGGGATCCTATTTACAGGCATTAAAAACCTTGATCAGAGTAGCCGCTGCTTCGGTTCCCTTATTGCCATGCCTGCCCCCGGAACGCTCTTTTGCCTGTTCCTGATTGAGGGTTGTAAGCACCCCAAATATGACCGGCCGGGCATAACGAATATTGAGATCTGCTATACCAGAAGCTACTGCCTGGGAAATAAATGTAAAATGGGGCGTTTCGCCCTGAATCACACAGCCTATAACAATTACCCCATCTACCCCGGTCTCGAGAAGTTGTGTTGCCCCAAAGACCAGTTCAAAACTACCGGGTACATGCATCAGTTTTATTTCTGAGGCGCTTACCCCATGGTCTTTCAAAAAAACCACAGCGGCATCACGCATGGCAAAAGTGATTTCTTCATTCCATTCAGCAACCACTAAACCGATGGTTTTGCCTTCCACTGGTTCCAGGCCTTCAGGCCGAAGCTGATCCAGGTTTTTATGGGCACTGGACATGATCAGGCGTTGATATGATAGAAATATACTTCCTCTAACCCAGCCACAACCTCTGTAAAACCTTCTCCGGGATGGTTTTCAGCATAAATGTAAACCAGGGGTGTGCCCTCACTAAGCCGGGAGGTCAAAACATGGAAATTCCGTCCAAACTCCTCAAGAGCAGACCGGTCCATTTTCCGGCTGAAAACCTTGCCCTCCAATGCTGCCAAAGTTTCTGAAGGCTTTCCGGATGCAACCACAGTTCCTTTATTGATGATGGCCATTTGCTGACAAAGATTGCTAACGTCTTCCACAATGTGTGTGGACAAAATGACTACTGTGGTCTCCCCGATCTCACTCAGCAGGTTGTGAAAACGGTTGCGTTCTGCCGGATCCAATCCTGCTGTTGGTTCATCTACGATAATCAAACCGGGTTTTCCCAGTAAAGCCTGTGCAATCCCAAACCTTTGCTTCATTCCACCCGAATAGGTGCCCAGATTTTTCTTACGAACATCGTAGAGATTGGTCTTCCGAAGCAAATAATCTACCCATTCCTTTCTGGGACCCGATTCTCCGAACCCCTTTAAAACCGCCAGATGGTTGAGCAATTCTTCTGCACTTACTTTTGGATATACACCAAACTCCTGAGGCAGATAGCCAAGTTGTTTGCGCAATTCCTGTGGTTGGGCCAGAATGTCAATGTTGTTGAACCTCAGGCTCCCTTCATCCGGCAACTGCAAGGTGGCAATGGTTCGCATAAGCGAAGATTTTCCGGCACCATTTGGCCCCAATAAGCCAAACATTCCCGGTGCTATCTGAAGGTTAACCTTGTTGAGGGCTTTTACCCCGTTGCTATAGGTTTTCGAAAGATTTTGAATGTCAAGCATGTCATCAAATATTGGATGGTAGACGGGTTTTCCAGATTTTACCCCGGAAATTAAAATACAAGCCGTGGGAAAATTCCCATTTTTTATTTTTCAGGTCAAAGATCGGTTCTG
>JBIPNA010000470.1:0-2563 GCA_044375665.1 Catalimonadaceae bacterium | reverse complement strand
GTGATCCTGATTCTGGCTGTCCTCAGCTCCTTCAATTAAACTCCTCCACCAACCGGCCGGATTTTGAGCATGCAGTGTTATTCTGCAGCAACAGGATTGTTTCTACTTTTGAACCATGGAAACTAAGTTCAGCTACGAAGAAGACAGCATCAAATCGCTGGATTGGAGGGAACACATTCGCCTTAGGCCGGGAATGTACATCGGAAAATTGGGCGATGGCTCGGCGATGGACGATGGCATTTATGTGTTGGTAAAAGAAATCGTAGACAATTCGATTGACGAGCACATGATGGGATTTGGGAAACAAATCGATATTCAGGTGCTGGAACACCGCGTAGAGGTGCGGGATTATGGAAGGGGAATACCACTCGGTAAAGTGATTGACTGTGTGTCTAAAATCAATACAGGGGGAAAATATGATTCTTCCGCTTTCCAAAAATCAGTGGGATTAAATGGGGTTGGAACCAAGGCGGTCAATGCGCTATCCCAATATTTTAAAGTTCAGTCTATCAGGGAAGGAAAAACCAAAATTGCTGAATTCACTCAGGGCAATCTATCCAAAGATTATCCTGAAACCGAAACCACAGAGAAAAACGGGACTTTCATGGTTTTCGAACCAGATCCGGGGATCTTCAGGAATTTTCATTTTATCCCTGAATTTCTTGACAACCTGATCTGGAACTATGCCTATCTCAATGCTGGTCTCACGCTGAATTTCAACCGAAAAAACTACCATTCGAAAAATGGACTTCTGGATCTGCTCAAGTCGAAAACCAGTGAAGACGAGCTTCGGTACCCCATCATCCATTTAAAAGGGCCGGATATAGAAGTTGCCCTCACACACGGCAATGCTTATGGCGAAGAATACTATTCCTTTGTAAACGGACAAAACACCACTCAGGGAGGTACCCATCTTGCAGCTCTAAGGGAAGCGGTCGTAAAGACCGTCCGGGAATTTTTCAAAAAGGAATACGAGGCCTCTGATATCCGACAAAGCATCATCGGAGCCATTGCTGTCCGGGTTCAGGAACCGGTTTTCGAAAGCCAGACCAAAACCAAGCTTGGATCTATCCAGGTTTCGGAAGGCGTTTCGATGCGGAGCTTTGTGGGCGATTTCATTAAAAAGGGACTCGACGACTATCTCCACAAAAACCAGGAGGCCGCCAATGCCCTGCAAAAGAGAATTTTACAATCGGAGAGGGAACGCAAGGAAATTGCAGGGGTGCGCAAGCTTGCCAATGAGCGGGCGAAGAAAGCCAACCTCCACAACAAGAAACTCCGTGACTGCAGAGTCCATTACAAAGACGAAAAAAACGAACTACATCCATATACCACGCTTTTTATAACAGAAGGAGATTCTGCTTCTGGATCGATTACCAAAAGCAGGGATGTTCAAACCCAGGCGGTTTTCAGTCTTCGGGGAAAGCCCCTTAATTGCTTCGGGCTGACCAAAAAAGTAGTCTATGAAAATGAGGAGTTCAATCTCCTTCAGCATGCTCTGGACATTGAAGACGGATTGGAGTCGCTGCGCTACAACCGCATTGTGATTGCTACCGATGCAGATGTGGATGGCATGCACATCAGGTTGCTCCTTCTTACCTTTTTCCTTCAGTTTTTTCCGGATCTGGTGCGGGGTGGACACCTCTATATTCTGGATACGCCATTGTTTCGGGTACGGAATAAAAAAGAAACCCGGTATTGTTATACGGATGAAGAGCGGGTAGATGCCATTAAATCTCTGGGTCCCAAGCCGGAAATCACCAGGTTTAAGGGGTTGGGCGAAATCTCACCGGAAGAATTTGGTCGGTTTATTGGTCCGGATATGCGGCTTGAACCCGTCATTTTAGATCAGGAAACTTCCATTTTAAAGCTGCTTACCTACTATATGGGAAAAAACACCCCGGAGCGTCAGAGATTTATTATCGACAATCTTCGGGTAGAAAAAGACGAGGTTAAGGAAAGCATGATGGAAGAAGAAGTTCAGGAAGAGCTGGTCGGCTCCTGAAGCAATCGAACCAATTTTTCTTCCTCTTCTTTTTGGAGAAAATACCGGGCCCATCTGGGATCAGGCAGCCAACATGTTTCTGTTGTACCAAACCACTTATACCGATTCCTGGCAATAAGGCGGTAAACAGCATCTGACAACCATTTTGGGAATATTTTTCCAATCCCCAAAAACCTCCACCCGCCAGGCAAATGGTTGATGATGTGCCAAATCCCTTCAGATCCCTGAAAAACCTGTGAGCCAGACACAACCAAAATGCTTTCAGGGGCATCCCTTGGTATCCCCAACTTTTTGAGCAGGGCAACTCCGGGATCAGACTGGAGTGAAATCAGGCGTAAACGGGCATCTGGATTTCGGCTGAGCAAAGCCTGTACAGAATTTTGACAGAGCAGGCAAACACCATCAAAAAACACCAGGGTCCCTTCCGGGTATAGTGGACCGGACAAGTGGAATGTCTCCAACATCGGTTCAAAGTTACACCCGGAAAAGTTAATCGGGAAAATCAGAAACTGGATACTCCTCCGGGTGTTTTGTAATAAAAATACCGGAGAGAATCCT
>JBIPNA010000469.1:0-2574 GCA_044375665.1 Catalimonadaceae bacterium | reverse complement strand
TGCATAAGGAGAACCTACAGTAAGTGTAGGATCGAAAGAAGTCCAGCTCAAAGGACCGTTGGTAAAGTTACCTACAGTTGGAGGGATGGTGGTTAAAGTTCCAGTGTAATAAGGAGAAGCCATTCCAAGAGCAGCTGGAGTTAATGCAGTACCTTTATCAACTACGTTACCATTGGTTAGATTCTCAAGGAATGTTTCCAATTCAGCCGCAGAACGGGTTGGGAAAGCATTCTGGCAATCAGCAGCTGTTCCGGCCTGGCCACCTACTGAAAACAATGCGGTTACGTTGGCAGGGTCCATCAACATGGCACTATTGCGAAGAATCAAAGAATCGCAGGAAAGTTTTGTCCAGTTAGATGGATTGAGGATTGTAGAAGCTCCGGTAATAGTTGGCGTATTTGAAACGATAATTGAATTCCGGGAATTGATGAAAATTGAGTTGAAAACTGCAGTAGCAGGGTTGGTACGGGCATTCCAGCCACCTCCGAAACGATCGCTGATGTTGGTAATAGGCTCGCCATTTCTCAACGGTCCAATACAGGTTACGTTGGAGAAAGTACAGGCGGTCACAGGGAATGCGTTGTACTGGGTCTGATCTGAAGTAGCGGTTCCACCTGAAGTGGTGTTGTTGTCCATTTCAAAGAAGTTGGATGAGTTGGCACCACTACCATAATCGCAGAAGCGTGGGTCACGAACAACCAGACAAAACTGATTGTTTCCTCTGTATCCCTCATCAACGTCGAAATCATCATCAGTACCTCCAAAAGCAATAAGGTATTTTCCGTTTACAGTTCCTCCGAACCACTCGAAAGAGTCATCCTTAGAATAAGAAACCTGGATGTGCTGGAAAGTAGTTCCGCTTCCGATACCTGCAAGCATGATACCATTCAACTCAAGGTTGGCTACGGTAGCATCACCGGCGAACTCGCAACGGATGTACTGCATGTTTCCGGAAGATTCGGCATCATTTACAACCGAACTTCCGTTTCCTTCACCATAGTAAGAGGCTGTTCCGGGAGCAGTAGTTACTGTTCCTTCTACATTCCGTCCACCGAGGTTCGGAGATTTGTTCAGGTTTACTTTGGCACGACCAGCAAGGATCAATCCACCCCAGTCGCCTGTGTTTCTTGAACCTGCTACAGCAGCTGATGTGAAAACGATTGGATTCAAAGCTGTTCCAACTGCATTCAACTGTGCTCCGCGGGAAATAACAAGGCAAGTTGGTATAGCCTGGTTGGTTCCACGAACATAAGTACCAGCCTGAATTGTAAGGGTAACTCCGGCATCTACAGCGATAGGTGAATACAGATAATAGACATTAGTACTAAACCAGGTTGTGTTGGTAGTAATGTGGGTATAACCGTCCGCACCAGGAGTGGGTGCACCGCCGTCGGTACCATCATTTCCAAGGTTTACGCGTGTTTTACCTGCCAGCCCGCCTGGTTCACCAGTTCCGGGATAAGCAGCATTAACAGGATCGAACTGGGTCCAGCCAGCCATCCAGTTTGCACCAGATCCTACACCAAAAGCACCTCTGTAGGTGGTACTGGTGAAGAACTGTCCAAAGGAAGCCGCTGAAATAAGTGCGGCCGCCAAAGAGAGGATCATTTTTTTCATGTTGAATTTTTAGATTGGTTTAAAAATCGGGTCAAAACTACCTGCATCCCAAGCCGTGATTTTTGTGGCAGGTGTAAGTGTTTGTAAGGCCCTTGTTACCGATTTTTTCAAATCCCTGCCTTCCTTCAGGATTTCCTAAAGATTCCGGGATTCTGGTAAAGATTTGGTAAAGAATAGCCCGAAAAAAAAGTCCGGTGCTTGCAACCGGACTTTTAAATAGCCATCACAAATGATTGACTTTTAATACTTTTCCTACATCAAATCCTAAAGTTTCCACTGAACTGAGAAACGCAGCGTCCTACCCTGGGTAAAACGGAAATAAGGAATGTCCTGCCCCTTCTGATACCTCGGAACATTTGAAATCCAGCCAAACAATCCTTTCTGATCTGCCTCTCGTCCGCCCCTGTCCAATACAATATACTGAATAAGGTCCTGCTGGAAAATATCCCCAGCCACCAGACGAAACATCCATTTGCCAAACCCTTTTCCAATAGAAAGATCTACCAGATCGCGGGGGCGTTCCCAAATCAAAGCAGCATAGTTCTGATCATCCAGAAATGCCACGCGGGGCCCGATCCGGTTGTAGGTCATCAAAATATCCAAAGCCCAGGGCTCGTATGAATACCCGAGACCAGCATTACATACATAAGGAGACTGTCCGTGAATTGGCCGTTTGAAATTGGTCTGTGCATACAGCACTTCCGACCTGATGAGGGAAAAGTTCCCAAAAAACTGCAGCCCGCCAAAAAACCTTGTTCCCCAAAGACTATCCAGGGGGGCAAACCGATACTTACCCTCCAGCTCCCAGCCATAACTGGTGGCTTCATCCCGGTTGGCATAAGTAAAAGTTGGTAATGTGGTTACAAATCCACGCGTCACTTCAATAGGATTGATGAATTTCTTATAAAACCCATTGAGTGATATAAATGAGAAATCGTTTGGATAAAACTCTAACTT
>JBIPNA010000467.1:0-2576 GCA_044375665.1 Catalimonadaceae bacterium | reverse complement strand
AAATGCTCAAAGGACCACGGTTCGTTTGGATGTACTGGTCTCAGGCCATTTCGTTGAATGTCAGAGAAACCGAAACCCAATTTGAAATGCGGGGAGAAGCCGCTGTGTTCGCCCATGTGAGAAAAGGTATCCGGCATAAACGAAGCATTTTCAAAACCAAAGGAAAACCAGAATGGCGCATTCTGGACGAGTTTTCAGGATTAACTCCGGAAGATACCCTGGAATTACTTTGGCACCCCGGACCAGATTTCGAATCGCAATTTCTTCTTCAGGTAACCGATAATACTGGTAAATCCATTTTGCCTCAAACTGAAACCGGCTGGTATTCCGGACTATATGGTCAGAAAGAATCAGCCCCATTTCTTGTTTTCAAAACGACTTCCCATCAACTGGAAACCAACATATTTCCCATTTAACCAGCGGACAAATGCACATCCTTTTAATCCACCAGTATTTTTTAGAAAAGCAGGATGCCGGAGGGTCCCGCTTCAACGAAATGACAAAAATATGGGCAGCCAAAGGCCATAAAGTCACCGTTGTTGCCGGGATGATTCATGCCAATGCTTCAAAAAAATACCCCAGGTATAAAGGAAAATTTTTCCATAAGGAAATGTATGAGCCCAATATTGAAGTCCTCCGGTGTCATGTTTCGGAAGCATACAATGTGAACTTCCTGGGTCGGCTCTGGGGCTACTTTTCTTTTGTTTTCTCCAGTCTGCTGGGTTGCTTTTTCAAAGTAAAAGGGCCTTTCGACCTGGTTCTGGTCACTTCTCCCCCACTATTTGTGGGCATTACCGGACTTGTGGTCAGCAAATTGAAAGGCATTCCATTGGTATTTGAAGTCCGTGACCTCTGGCCTGAATCGGCCATCGACACCGGTGTGCTCACCAATGGACTGCTCATCAAACTGGCCTTCTGGTTCGAAAAAATCATGTACAGGAATGCAAGGCTCATCAATGTACTAACACCAGCATTTAAAGATGCCCTCATCGAAAGGAAAGGGGTGGAACCGGATAAAGTCACAATGATCCCCAATGCAGCAGATTTTTCATTATCAGACCACCTCCTTCAAACCACCAATCGGGAAACCTTCCGCGCCGAAAAAGGATGGACAGATAAATATGTAATTGTATATGTAGGAGCCCACGGTGTCGCTAATCATTTGGAGCAACTCCTGGATGCGGCAGAAAGACTTCAGGACAGCCCTGCCTTGTTTGTTCTGATCGGAGATGGCATGCGAAAGCCTGCCTTAAAAGAAATGGCCAGAAAACGCGGCCTGAACAATGTGATTTTCATCGATCCGGTGAACAAAGAGAAAGTTTACGAATACATTATTTCAGCAGATGCAGGTTGTTCTGCGCTGAAGAAAGTAGATACCTTCAAAACCATTTACTCCAACAAAACCTTTGATTACATGGGTTGCCAGACACCCATCATTATGGCCATTGATGGTATAAGCCGGGAACTGGTGGAAACAGCTGAAGCAGGTCTTTATGTTGAACCAGAAAACCCAATCGATTTTGAAGAAAAGGTCCGGTTTCTGATGGACAACCGGGAAGAAGGAAAAGCCATGGGAAAAAGAGGATATGCATACGCACGTACGCACATGCACCGGACTGTTTTGGGAGAAAAGTACCTTTCCCACCTTCTCGGGATATCCCGGTCTTAGTCTGTCCACCTCAGAACCGGGATTTTAACCCGGATGCCTATTTCCTGCTGAACACATACATCATTTCTGCCGCAATCTGACGGCAGCGGGCATCATATGTAGCTGCTTCCTGCGGCGTTCCATCCGAAACTTTGGGGTCTTCGTAAGGAATGGAAATCCGATAGGAAGCTCCCGGAACAATCGGACATGCCCGATCGGCTTGGGTGCAGGTCATCACTGCTGCAAATGCACTTTGCGGGTTGAATGGATCGCTGAATTTCTTTGAAAAACAAACCAAGGGCGGCAGCTCCTCCCCCATTTTTACAAGATACCTGGGATTTTCCCCACCTGGATTTTCCACTTTCAATCCGGCCCGTTGAAAGGCCGCTACCGATCTTGGATTGCAGGCTGTGGCTTCTGTCCCTCCTGAAAACGTCTCAACATTTTTCCAGCCAAACTTCCTTGCCGCCACGGCCGACCAAACCTGCCCGAAATGGCTCCTGCGACTGTTGTGGGTACAGATAAAAACCAACCGGATTGGCCCACCTTTTTTTTCCTCTTCCCTTAACCAACCTGACAACGAATCGAGTTCGGACCGCCTTTCCTGCGAAATCCGATCCATGTCTGGTTTAAGTCCATTCAGGAAAGCATCCAGTTCTGGATAAAATCCGGCTTTGTTTGTCTGCTGAAAGACTTGATGCGATGTATTTTTCATTTGTATCGGCCAGGCGAATTGTAAAAAGGAAAGGAAACAGAAAAGATATAAGGTTGTCATGATTGCTTTTTTCGAAAACTACAAAAGGTGAAGTCCTGGCTTGTCCCAAAAGGGGTATGGTGTATTGTTTCAACACAGCGGATGTTGTCAAAGTTACGCTTGAATACCGACTTGAGGCCCTCCGGAGCATAATGCGTGGTTTCCAGCCCACTA
>JBIPNA010000468.1:0-2576 GCA_044375665.1 Catalimonadaceae bacterium | reverse complement strand
GTTGACCAGCTCCACATTGGTCATTTTCAATCTCGAATCTGTATCGACAACGATGTTGGCTTTGGAAGGATCGAGGGAGAGATTTGTGCTGCCTGCATCTCCGATAATGGCATGGAGAAAATCGTTGTTCACACTATTGGTTCGAATGAGGATGCCCTTCCAAAAACCTGCGACATTGGATTCGCCCCGGATACGGATTTTTTCAGAACCCGAGCCTGTCATTTTGAGCCAACCTGTTGTATTGGCATTATCGCCTACCACGATTCCTGTTCCCGGGCCCATAATCAGTTGAACACCAGCTTCCAAGGTAAGACTTCCATTGGTATCGTAATACCCTACCACAAGATTTGCATTGTCTTCCCAATAGTATGGCACAGCATGTTTTTTCCAGGTGTGGTTCCCTGGCAGACCTGTAAATTCCTTCTGCCTCAGTCCGATAAAATTTCTTCCATTGGCGGGAAACTCATTCCCCAATCCAAGGCTGCGGGCATTCTGATCATACATTAAAATGGGGAAATCGGTATTGCTCTCAAACCGGTTGCTGTCGAAACCTATGATGGTCAGGTTGGAATTGAAATTTTCGAAAATGCCATGGGCGGCCGAGTTCCGGATCTGGCAGCCCTTCATCTGAACCTGGTTGGTGCCATAAAACTGTAGATTGGCTTTTCGGGTATTGTCTCCGTCAAAACTGGAGGCACCACCGTCGGCAATGGTTACAAACTTCAGACTGTTGAGCGGATTGTTGGATTCATCGAATCGGATTCCCAGCCAACCACCTTTGGCACCGGATTCCGATTTAAATACAATAGGTAATGCCTTGGTGCCATTGGCGACCAAAACTCCTTTGGCTGTAGAAAACACAATGCCCGAACCTGCTTTTCCAACAATGACTGTACCAGGCTCAATCGTCATTTTGGCCTCCATGTACACGATTTCTTCTACATAATAATCAATATCCGCACTTGAATTTACCAAAGCCATGTCGGTCTTAATGGTTCCCTTCAGAATATTGGAACCAGTGGGGGTTGGATTGTTGTGATCGCTGTGGTCATCGGCACAGGAAAACGAAAGGAGTGCAATTCCCATAAGCCATGGGAACAAGGATTGATGAAAGTGTTTCATGGTAGCTTTTTTTTTCGGCCCGCAATAACCATGAATTTCAGATTTCCTGAAATACCGGGTCTTCATTTTACCCAACTGGCCCTCCCTTCCGGGAAAAGACACCCCAATTTTGTTCGGTTTAGCGGATCCTCTCCCAGGCCATTAAAACCTGTGCAGCCAGGGATTTGGCTTTATATTTCAAGGCATTAACCGGAGTGGCCCGATGCCGGTGCCAGGCAACTTCATTGTTTACCCATGAAAGTGCCCTGCGGTAGTAAGCCTTTGAGAACGTCCGCTTAAAATCAAGGTCACGGTCGGAAGAAGTACGCCAATCGGGATGGTTTAGAAGCTGATCTTCCACTTCGGCATACAATTCCGTGCCTTTGATGGGATAGGCCAGGGTGATAGTGTAATAATCTGGTTGTGAAACCTGCAGGTGCCGGATGGTTTCTTTTATGTCGGCCTGGGTTTCTCCGGGGTAACCCAGCATTATAAATGTACCTGCCTGAATGCCATTGGCTTTGGCCAGAACAATCATATCGCGGACCTGCTGAACCTGAACCCTGCGGTCCATGGCATCGATTACTGCCTGGGAGCCGGATTCGGCCCCAATCCAAACCCGGAAACAACCTGACTGCCGGAGCAGTTCTACCACCTGTTCGTTCATCCGGTCGGCCCGGGTGATGCATTCGAAAGGGATGGTGAAGTTTTCTTTTTTGAGTTCGGCCACAAAGGCTTCCAGCCACTTATGGCTGATGGTAAAAACATCGTCTACAAACCAAAGCGAATCTGGGTTATACCGCTGCCGGATCCATTTCATTTCTGCCACCACCAATTCGGGCGATCTTCGCCGGTAGCTCAATCCGTAAACCGCCCGCGAACACCATTTGCAGGTGTATGGACAGCCCCTCATGGTGGAAATGCTGATGGCATTTGTACCGTGTTGTTGTTTCCAGGCATCGAGGTACAATTGCAAATCGATGGCCTCCCGGTCAGGGAAAGGAAGCACTTTGAGGTCTTTTATTTTCTCCCGTTCAGGATTGGTTATCCGCTTAGAATCGGGTCCCAAAAAAGCAAGGCCGGGGATCTGAAACCAGTTTTCGGGCTTTGTCTGCCCATCTTTTAATGCCTGTACCCATTCCAGCATGGTTTGTTCGCCTTCTCCAAGGATAAGAACATCTGCCCCGGCCGCAAGGAGTTGGTCCTGGTGGTGGGTTACCTCGGGTCCCCCCAGTGCAATCAGGGTGTGCGCTGTTTCCGGATTGCTTCTTATCATCTCCACCATATCCAGAATATTCCGGCGTGTCATCAGGTTGACATACAGTGCTAAAACATCGGGCTTTTCAGAACGTAGCCTTTGGTTCCAGTCTGTTTTCCGGAGAAAAGTACTGTCCCAAACCTGACAAGGAAAACCATTTTGTTTCAGCCATGCAGACAAGTAAAGGATACCCAAAGGGGGGTAAGGCCGCATAATG
>JBIPNA010000108.1:0-10021 GCA_044375665.1 Catalimonadaceae bacterium | reverse complement strand
CCGCCTTTTCTTCCGGAATGACCCAGTTGGAGGGCCATTTTTGCGGAAGAATGCCCATGGACAAAATCGGTGATGCGTTTCCAGGCGGTAGTCTGTTCGTCGTTCCATAAACCCGGGCAGCCTTCGGTGATCCGGCCTTCGGATGCAACAGCGGTCATTTCGGCAATGATCAAACCTGTTCCTCCTGTGGCCCTGGCCCCGTAATGGACAAGGTGCCAGTCGCCGGGAACGCCTTCTTTGGCCTGGTACTGACCCATCGGGGACATGACAATGCGGTTGGGCAGGACCATTTTTCCCAGAGAAAATGGGGTAAATGCGGGCGAATTTCCCGAATCGGAGTTGGATTGCCTTTTCAGGAAATCGGCAACCACGGATCTGGCAAAGACCGGATCGCGGAGGGCCAGGTTTTCAAGGGTAACCTTTTTGGACCGGGTCATGACCGAGAAAGCAAAGGGCAGAAAGGGCAGTTTCATGTGCCGGTCCATGGCTTCGAACCAGGCCATGGAAACATTGGCGGCATGCTGAATCCGGCTTACCGGTCCCTGACGGCGTTGGGTATATGCCTGAAACGCAGCCTCTCTGTCGGTTCGGTTTTGGAGGATGGCATCGGCAAGTCCGATGGCACATTCCATGGCCAGTTTGGTGCCGGAACCAATGGAATAATGGGCGGAAGCTTTGGCATCACCCAACAGGACATATTTGCCTGAATGCCAACGGGCATTGGTCACGAGCGGAAACTGCCGCCAATGCGATTTATTGGAAATGAAATCGTGGCCCTGAAGCTCTTCTTTGAAAATCTCCTGGAGTTTGGCCAGGGTATCTGCTTCGTTTTCGGTTTGAAAACCGGCCTTTTGCCAGGCTTCGTTGGAGGTTTCAATCACCCAGGTGCTGTTTCCTTCTTCATATTGATAGGTATGGGCCACAAAGGTTCCCCATGGCGTGCTTCTGAAAAAATAGGTAAAGGCATCCAGGGGCCGGGTGGAGCCCAGCCAGACAAACCGGTTTTGCTGCATTTCTACCCGGGTACCAAATTCGGCGGACATCCGCGACCGGAAACCACTGGCAATGCCATCGCAAAGCACCACCACATCGGCGGGTTCAAGTTGGTCGGGGTTGTCTATGGAACAGTTGTAGTTCAATTCTACCCCTTCCTCGCGGCATCGCTCCTGAAGCAGGTGGAGCAAAGTTTTGCGGGAACAACCACAAAAGCCATTACCCGAGATCCGGACCACTTCTCCGTCCCGGGCCACATCGAGCTCGTCCCAATAGGCAAAGTTTTTCCGGATCCGGTCGTAAGAACCTGGGTCGCGGCTCAGAAATTCGCTCAGGGTTTCGTCGGAAAACACGACACCAAAACCAAAGGCATCGTCGGCTTTGTTGCGTTCATAAACACGTATGCGGGCTTCAGGCCAGGCTTTTTTCACCAAAATGGAAAAGAAAAGGCCTCCGGGGCCACCGCCGAGGACGGAAATTTGCATGGGCATGGACAAAATTTGGTGTAGAGAAAACAGGGGTGATTGGATGATCGGTTCGCTCTGTTTCCCGAAGGCTGCAAGAAAGCAGGATTTTCCAAGGGCTGCAATGAAAGCCCGGTTGAAAACCCAGGTAAAAACAAGGATGTCCTCCCCTTAAGCTGACATGAGCGCTGCAATTTCTTCTTCTACCAGTCGTCGCCGTTCCGGGCTGCAACCGATGAGGGATGTCCACTTTGAATTATCAAGGAGATCAGAAGCCAGAATGAAGTCCTTTTCGAGCAGCAGTTTCTTTTCAGATGATTTGAGGGTTTGAAGACAGGTAAGGGGATACAGTTTTTCGCGGTCGATCTGGTCTTTCAAACCATTTCCCTGGGGTTGGTCCCAGGAAAGCAGCCGGATGCCTTTACAGTTGGCAAACGTGGTAGCATCATCTGAAAAACGGGTATTGGTTGCTATCCATCCTGTGAATACTTGTCCCGGCTTATCCAGGAAGCCATTGTCGAGGAGGTCCTGAAAGCGGGAATGGATATAGAGCGGCACCTTGACATCAACGAGCACATCGGGCAGCTTTCTGAATTTGCATTCAACAAATACTTTTTCCATTCCTTTCCAGGCCAGGACATCAATTTCATGATCGATGCATTTGCCCTGCAGAATTATGCCTACCTCGGCCTGAAAGCCATGGTGCAGAAATATTCTGGAAATAAAATGTTCAAATGGAAAACCGGTAGGTCCAAGCTCGAGAAGCGCTTTTTTCAAATGATACCGGGCGGCAGTTCCCGGCTTTTCAGATTCCAATCTGCCATGAGCCAGTCGATAAATATCCCGGGTCGACATGCCTGGTTGCAGATTTGCCTGTACATAGGCCTGAAGTGCATCCAGGCGATCCTGGTCCAGGCCACTTTTTGCCAGAGAATTGCGAAATTTACTGATGGAAAACAGCTCCTGTTTCCCATTTTCTTTGGTGATGGTCCATTCTGTGACAGGTTGCTGCATTCCAAATTCGAATGGCGAAATGTAAAAATTATCGCTCAATAAGAATCAGAAACTGTGGCAGTTAATCGAGGTAAAAAACACGAAACTTCAGTTGAGCAGCTGGAATTAGGTTCCGGATGTCGTGCATATAAGTTTTCGCTTCCGAATCCCGGCAAAAAATGTTTAATTGCAGGCCCAAGCAAAGGGTGCAACTTCACATGGAGGTTGCTAACACTGCAAAATATCTTCCTCCCCTGAATTCGTCGAATGGCCAAATCTTCTATCACCTTTAGCAAAAAAGAAAAAGAAAAAAAACGTCTTAAAAAGCGGCAGGACAAAGCTGAAAAGATGGAAGAACGTCGTGCCAATGCCGAAAAAGGTTTGCAATTGGAGGACATGATGGTATATGTGGATGAGAACGGAAATTTAAGTTCGACCCCTCCGGATCCCAAAAAGAAGAAGGTTTTTACGAAAGACGACATCACCATCGGAGTAGCCCGCCGGGAAGAAATTGAAGAAGATCTGGGTCCGCGAAGTGGAAAGGTAACTTTCTTCAACGAGTCCAAAGGATATGGTTTTATCCGGGATGCAAAAAGTGGAGAGAGTATTTTCTTTCACCAGAAAGGTACTCTTGGTCAGGTTTCGGAAGGCGATACCGTCTCGTTTGAAACCGAAGATACTCCGAAAGGGCCCGGGGCCAAACAAGTCAAAAAAATCTGATCCGGAGCGCCCCCGGGCGTTTTTCAAACGGGCATCAGAAAAAACAACCTTAATTGAGAATGGGGCATAAGGAAATGCTTCAATATTGACGACAAGTTCCTCATTATCATTAATTTTGTACGGCTTGTAAAGATCACTTGAGACCTGTTTCAAATTTTTATTTTCCCTTCTGGATCTTCCTGATCCTGTTCCTGGCTTCCTGTGCCTCGACCAAAAAGAAAAAAGATCCCTTTGATTTCAGTTCAACCACTGATTTCTACAATGCTGAAAAATTTGAGGGGAGTCTGAAAAAGCGGTACAAATACCTCTATGCCTACAGCATGAAAAAGGTCTTGTACGGAAACCAATGTGTGAATGACGCTACCCGGAAATATGGTTTTGAATACATTCCGGCATTTGACTCCGCTGAGGAACCAAGGAATGACCTTCAGATCTGGGCACACAACTTTTTCACCTCCATGGGCATCACCTTGCGGCATGGTTTCCGGTGGAAGAAAAATGTACGGAAGCGGATCCGGTACTGTGCCGAAAGTTCCGGCGATTTTAACGGATAGCCTTCTGCCTATTCATTGCCCTGAATAACCGTGCTGCCCTGATTTTCCTCTTTAAGCAACAACCACAAGGCATCTTTCAGCGCCGGAATTCCCTCCTGTGTAGCGGCAGAGAAAGGATACACCGGTACATCCAGGCGCAGTTTTTTTATCCTTTTCTGTTCATCAGGACCGGCCAGATCCATTTTAGAAATACCCAAAACCCTTCTCTTGACCAATAATTCCGGATTATGACTACCCAGTTCGCGGATTAAAAGTTCATATTCTCCCTTTATGTCTTCACTGGTTACCGGCACCATAAACAACAGGATCGGGTTTCGTTCAATATGTCGGAGAAACCGGAGTCCGATGCCTTTACCCAGGTGGGCTCCTTCAATAATTCCCGGAATATCTGCGATGACAAAAGACTGGAAATCCCGGTATTTGACCACCCCAAGATTTGGCGTAAGGGTAGTGAAAGGATAATCGGCAATAGCAGGTTTGGCAGCAGAAACGGAAGCGAGCAAAGTAGATTTTCCGGCGTTGGGCAAGCCAACCAAACCTACATCTGCCAATACTTTAAGTTCAAGAATAATCCACTTTTCCTGAAAAGTCTCTCCCGGCTGGGCATATTCCGGGGCCCGGTTGGTGGCCGACTTGAAATGGTCGTTACCCAATCCGCCGCGTCCTCCCGGCACCAAAACATAAGACTCGCCTTCCCGTATAACCTCTGTTATTATCTCTCCGGTTTCGGCATCCCGGGCCACAGTTCCCAGTGGAACCTCCACAATGAGATCTTCTCCTGATGCCCCGGTCATTCTGTTCAGCATGCCGGGTTTTCCAGGCTCCGCCTTCACATGTTTGGTATATTTTAAATGGAGGAGTGTCCAAAGCTGGGGATTTGCCCTGAGGACCACATCGCCTCCTTTTCCGCCATCGCCTCCGTCAGGTCCCCCGTTGGGCACACCTTTGGCGCGAAAAAAATGTGCGGATCCTGCACCTCCTGCACCGGATTTGCAGTGGATTTTAACGTAATCAATGAAATTAGAATCGGCCATGAGGTTGAAATTCAGGCCGCAAACTTAACCCCTAAACCTTCCGCAAATCCATTTTTTCTGCCATTGGTTTTTTTACACCGGGCAAATCGGATTGCTTGGGCTTGGAATCAATAATCTGATTCTGCATCGGCAGAATCTGAAGAGCCTTGTCTTTGTTCACGGCACCCAATACCAGAAGCAGGAATGCCGAGGCAACAAAGAGGACAAAACGAAGGTTGTCTTTTAAAGACAAAAAATGACTGTTAACAAATGGTTTCATGTAACTACCAGGTACAAGATTCTTTTGACTAACTGGCGCTTAAGTGGTAGTTGAGGTTTTTAAGGGGACCAAAGGTAAGAAGCTGATTGGAATTGTCACAAAAAAATTTGCAGTAAGTACCATTCTTAAAAAAATGGGAAAAAACAATTTGTCAATTAGCCTCATTTTCAATCAGAAAGGACTGACAAACCGCTTTTGACCCCCTTTTGAGAAAAAACCTTACACAGGCTACTTTTTTGCCCGAACATTGTTCTGCTGAAAAAATACCTCCTATGACTTTTGTCCAGAATTGGCTTCAGGCCGCCCGATTGAGAACGCTTCCTCTTGCTTTAGGAGTTACGGGAATGGGCAACTTGCTGGTTTTCAGAAATCTGGGATTTCGTTGGGACATTACCTGCCTTTCTCTGCTCACAACATTACTGCTTCAGGTCTTGTCCAATTTTGCCAACGATTATGGGGATAGTGTGCATGGAGCCGACCACAAAAACCGAAAAGGACCCTTGCGGACAGTCCAGTCCGGTAAGATTCAACCCATGCACATGAAAAGGGCAATTTTGATGTTCGTGTTTCTTTCCCTGGTGTCAGGTTTAGGCTTGCTTTGGCTCGCCTTTCATGACCGTCCGAACGATTTTTTATGGGTGCTGGCACTGGGCATTTTGTGTATCGGAGCCGCATATTTTTACACAAATGGCGCCCGACCCTATGGTTATCTTGCCCTAGGAGACATCGCTGTATTCATTTTTTTCGGCCCTGTGGCCGTTTTGGCTACAGCTTACCTCCACGGAGGTTCTCCCGAAATGGTTTATGGGCTGCCCGCCCTGACCATGGGCTTCTGGAGTACGGCTGTCCTTAACCTCAACAATATGCGGGATGTGGAATCTGACCAGGAGGCCGGAAAACAAACCATACCCTTGCTCATCGGTATTTTCAGAGCAAAAATATACCAGGCTGTGCTTGTAACTGGCGGAGGCCTTTCCCTGTTTCTTTATGGCTATCTGATGGAGGAACCCATGGTCCTCGGTGCCTTACCAGCTTTTCTTTGGATGGTCTTTTCCCTGATCCAGACCTTGAAAACGACCAGACATACCGATTTTGATTCATTCCTGAAACCGCAGGCCCTGAGTACTTTCCTTTCGGTTTTGGGAATGGTGATCGTCAGATTGTGGCTTTGATCCTAAATTATTTGGCTGGTTTGTGTTTTCGGGACCAATAAAAGTAAAATGGTATTCCTGTTGCCATCAGCAACAATCCCATACCTGACTCCATCGGCCTTTCAAAAATGGAATTGACCACAAGCCCAATACAGAACAAGATAAAAAAACCAGGAATAAAAGGATATCCCGGAACCCGAAATCCGGACTTCTCCAGCTTTTCATGGTCAATTATTGCATCATTTTCTGGTCTGACCCTGGCCTTCTGATACCGCAGGATAAACAATCCGGCTCCGCCCAGGCCGTAGAAAATAAAAGCTGCAAAAATCAACATGTCGGTGAGCTGATCGAAGCTACCCGAAAAAACCAGGACGGATGCCCAGACCGCCTGCAGCAACAGTGCATAGTTGGGGACATTTGTACTGGGATGGATTTTTCCTGCCTTTTTAAAAAAAACACCATCTCTGGCCATAGCGAAGTAAACCCGGGCCGCCGACATCAGGGTATTGTTGGCACTACCGAATGTTGCCACCATGATGACCACCACAATCAGGTTGCGGCCGACCGGCCCAAGGAACGACTGTACCACGGATACTGCAGCAATGGTATTCCCCTCCTCATGAACCTTTTGAAAGGATTCGACCGGCAATACAAACAGATAGGAAGCATTGATGCCTACGTACAACAACATGACAAAACCCACACCGGCGGCCAGTGCCAGCGGAACATTCCTTGTTGGGTTTCGGATTTCCCCTGCCAGAAAACCGAGGTTATTCCAGCCTTCATAAGCCCAGAAGGCCGACATCATCCCTAAAAACAATGCTCCGGGACCAATACTGCTGCCTTTCCCTGCCGACAATGACCAGTCGGGAAGTCCGGGTTGCCCGTGCCCGAAACAAAGGAGGGTAATCCCCAAAATACATACAATAACCAGAGATGTCAGCACATTACTGACACGCTCTCCCTGATGCACACCGCCCAGGTTGATTCCTGTGATGATCCATAACACCATTACTGTTAGCAATTTCACCGATAGGTTTTCAATGCCCCACAAATCAATCAGAGGAAGTGCCCAGAGTGAGTTGACGGATTCGGAGAAAACATAGGCTACAGAAGCAGCGGTGGCCGATTGGACAACAGTAAAGCCTGTCCAGCCGTATAAAAAGGCGAGTGGCTTCCCAAAAATGCGTTTGAAATATTCGTATTGCCCCCCTGGTTCAGCAATTTGGGAGGCTACTTCTGCATTGCTGAGTGCCCCGAACCAGGAAACAAGTCCTGCCATTATCCAACAGGCCAGAATCCAGAAAGCAGAACCCGTATCGTAAGACATCGGGGCCACTTTTTTGAAAACACCTGAACCTACCATAGCGCTAACCACCAGCAAAAAAGCGGTGCCCATTCCCAGACGGCGCACCAATCCGCTTTCGTGCTTTTCAAATTGTTTGTCCTTCATGTGTTATCCTTCGGCGGCAAAAAACAAAATAATCCCGATTCCCTTCCCTTTCAGATTTGGGATTTGCTTTATTGCACATCCAAATTGTTCAGAAAATGAATCTACGCAACCGATTACTTACTCTGCTTTTTTCAACGGTTTTTTTCCTCAGCCTTCCCGGAAAGGCCCAACAGTCCCAGCCCATCTGGTCCAAAGCCAGGATTTTTCTGGATGCCCGCCATGGGATGAAGGAGCTGGGCAAACTGGGTGTTGAAACCGACCATGGCCTTCACAAACCCGGCTATTTCTTCGAATCTGCTTTTCAGGAAAAAGAGCTGCAGGCCATCCGGAACGCAGGATTTCGGGTGGAGGTGATGGTGAAAGACATTCAAAAAGATTTTTTACAACGAAATTCCGGAACCGGACCCGTGGATGTTCAGGCGGAGCAGCCTTATGCAGCATTCTGCAACAAGGTAAAGCCCAATAAAACCCCAAATCACTGGCGCCTGGGTTCAATGGGCGGACATCTCACCTACGAGGAAATGGTTCAGCATCTGGATTCAATGCGGATCCTTTACCCCAACCTCATTTCGGCCAAATTTCCCATCGATACCACAAAGACCACTGAAGGCAGACCAATTTGGGGTGTCAGAATTTCCGATAATCCAAATACAAGTGAGGCAGATGAACCTCAGGCCATGTTCTCCGCAGTTCACCATGCCAGAGAACCGGTAGGAATGCATCAACTGATTTACTTTATGTGGTACCTGCTTGAAAATTACAACCAGCCAGGTGAAATCCAGACCCTCGTAAACAGGAGTGAATTGTATTTCGTGCCTTGCCTGAATCCGGATGGATACCTTTTCAATCAAAATAATTTTCCAAATGGCGGTGGCATGTGGCGCAAAAACCGGCGTGACAATCTCGACGGAACCCGCGGGGTTGACCTCAACCGGAATTACGGACATGAATGGGGACACGATGATTTTGGCTCCAGCCCGGACCCTGAATCAGATACATACAGGGGAACTTCCGGTTTTTCGGAACCCGAAACGAGGGCAATGAAGGCGTTTTGCGAAGCAAATGATTTTAAGATGGCGCTCAATTACCATACTTACAGCAATCTGGTCATTCATCCCTGGGGCTATGAAGACCTTCAATGTCCCGACTCCACCCTGTACCGAAATCTGACCCGGGAAATGGTCCGGGAAAACAATTACAGAATTGGCACAGGTATGCAGGTACTCAACTACAACTCCAATGGAAGTTCAGACGATTATATGTATTCTACCACTCCTGCCAAGCCGAAAATCTTCGCCATGACACCCGAGGTGGGCGATTGGTTCTGGCCTACCCAGGATGAAATTCTGCCACTGTGCAAGGAAAACCTCCACCAAAACCTCACTGTTGTCAGGGCTTTGCATCCATTGCTTCGTTTTCAGGATTCCACCGGCCTGTTTCATTACCCAGGCCTGTTTGGCAACCCAGGTGCTCCCAGAATTCGTTTTAAAGTACAACAGGTAGGAACAGTAACCGGACCCGGATCTTTCACCATCTCATTCACTCCATTTGGAAGCAATACTGCAGGACTTTCTACTATAGGAAAGACCTACTCAAATCAACTCCTGACCCAAACGAGAACCGACAGTTTATTGCTTCCTGCCGGTGCCGGAGCCCTAAGTTCACCAAACCCGATATTCTGGCGGGTGGCCATCAGCAATGGATTGTACACCCAATATGACACCATTGTACACTATGGAGGAAAGGCGTTTTCCGGGCCTGCATACCGGGACAATTGTGAAATCCTCAGCAATTGGTCAGGTTCATGGGTTGTTTCAAACGCAGGCAGCCAAAGCGGAAACGGCCATCTGAAAACCACATCCGGATCTTATTTTCCCGGAATGCGGGCTTCTATGATCCGGAAAAGACCATTTGATCTGCGCCCGGCTGGCATTAAGGCTGCCGAAATGAGTTTTTGGACCCGGTTTGAAACAGAAAAGAACTATGATTTTGCCAGCGTTGCCCTTTCTATCGACTCCGGGGCAAACTGGGAAAATGTCTGTACAGACAAAACGGGATTCAGCTCTCCATTCTCCTCTCAGGCAGGAATCGATACCATTTTACCCATTTGGGATGGAAAACAAGCCACCTGGCGGAAAGAGTTCATCAACCTCCAGGATTTTCTGGGCCAGAAAGTCTGGTTGAAATTCTTCTTTCGGTCCGATGATTTCCTGGAGCTCAATGGCTTTGAGGTGGACAACATTGAAGTACGCTTCAATGACCTGGTTACCGGAAACCAGAAATCAGAAAATTCCGCGACCTCTATCCAGTTGTTTCCCAATCCAGGCTCAGGGAAAATGGAAGTGCTTTGGACCGGGCCTCTGGAAGCAAAATTCCGTTTCCGCGATATGTTCGGTCGGG
>JBIPNA010000466.1:0-2599 GCA_044375665.1 Catalimonadaceae bacterium | reverse complement strand
GCTTATGGTTCCAGCCCTGCACCGGGCGACATTCCTTAAAACCGCACCTGAATCCCGGGACCAAGGATGTAAAACCACTTTGCATCCTTGAGCAAATATCCAAAACCAAGATAAAGCGGGAAGGAAAACCTTGCGCTCATTTTGGTTGGGAAAACGGAGCCCAGGGCAACCAGACCCACATCTCTGTTGGAGTTTTCGCTGAAATTAAAGGCATCGAGGGCTATAAAACCCGCCCCGATTTTTACAGGATACTGACGCTCAATCTTGTCGGGCCGGTAAAACCCAAACTGGCCGACAATGGCTGTACTTATCCCGCTTAAATTGCCCAATCCTGAACTTCCAACCTTTTTGATGATGAGGCCCGCGGGGAAGGAAACATCGATGTCGAAGGAATACTTTCGTTGCTGGTAAATTTCCAGGCGCTGCATATGGCCGGTTTGCCCGTATTTTAAAGGATTGGTTTTTACCACAATTTCTACCCGACCCCAGTCCGGCAAATCCTGGGTTTTTCTGGCCATGAGCGCATTTAAGGAGATATCTGCCGACTGGCAATCCCTGATGTCATAATGCCGGTGGCGGATCGAATTTTCTCCAGGACAAACCACAATGTTTTCAATGTGCCGGTATTCCATCAGTTCCTTTTTGTTGTTGAACAAATTGATGTCAACGGTCAGGTATTGTTTGCCATAAAACCTGTTCATGGTTTCAATCTGATCACTGTTGAAACGGAGGACGATATTCTGAAGTGTCTTATCGTATAAAACAGGCTTGTTGAATTGGATAATGGGTTTGTATCCGGTCCCAAAATCTACGGAAACAAAATCCAGATTCCGGGGAACCTGGTATTCCCGCATCTGAAGTTCGATGCCCGAAGTTTTTTTATTCAGGAGGATGGCCAGTTTTTTCTGATTGAAATCTTTCGGAATCCTGGCATGGTACACCACCACCTGATCCGTCGCCACAGTGCTATCGCGAACCCATTCCTCAATGCCTTCCAGATTTATCCTGGAACGAAGCAAGCCATTGCCTTCCAGGCGGATATCCAATTTTTCTCCCGGAAAAACCTGTAAATTTTCTGTCCAATCCTGGCCTTCATGCAGTAAAGAAACCTTGGCAATCCCGGCCTTTTCAATCAGATTGAAATTGGTCAGATACCTGGCCTCATCACCATCTTTGATGTACAGGTATCCTTCTGAAATCCGATGATAGCCATAAGGCCGGAGCCAGCAGAGCATTTTATCATTTGCCAAAAGGCTTCTGGTGAAAATTTCAGCAATCAGCCGCCCCCCAGATTCTTGCTGTGATTCAATCCGAAAGGTCTTTTTCAAAGGTAGAAACCGTGCCTTATCCAACTGGATTTCAATGGGCTGGCCAATCCCCTCTTCAGCAATAATTTCATTTTTATCCACCGGTAAAAAGACCAATCTCCCCCCTTTCACCTGAAACCGCCTTTGCAACACGCCGGCCTCCTGCGTCATGGTATTGTTGGGACCAGGAATCCATTTTCGGCTTTTCAGAGGAATCTTCACATCGTACTGCCCGATCTGAAGGGGCAGGATAAACAACCGAAGACGGTCATCATTACCTCTCACCCGAAAATCGAAAGGACCGGCATTCTCCCAAAGGTTGTTCCCTTCTATCTGGTTCAGGTGGAGGCCGTTGAGTTCAAATGATTTTTCTTCTCCGATAAACAGCTCATCCTCTGCCGTTTTCCATTGAACCTGAGGACGGGTAAATGGATAAAGCCACAGACTCACCTTTTTCTCAGATCCCTGCTTGTCCACAATGCGAAAATTTATCGGAAGCATTTCGGTGGAATATAAATCCGGGACCCGAATCCTCATGCCCAGCATCTGATCAGTGACATAATCCAACGAATCCAGAACCTGATATTCATTTCCGGGAATCCATTCAACGTCGGCGTCGGGATCCAGTAAAGGAATTTCCAACCCTACCTCCAACGGTGCATTGGGTCGGGAAAAAGGAACGGGAAGCACCCACCGGCCTGCAAGCCAACGCTTTTCCGAACTAAACCGAACCACCTGCGTATCACAACGAACGGTAAAATCAGACACCGAACCCTGATCCTGAGCATTTATTTTCAGGGACAGCATCCCAAAAAAAACCGGCCAAAGGAGCCAAATTAAATTTTTCATCACCAGTAAGGCCCCAAAAGTACTGCTAAGGCAAGCAACCTGAAAACCACCGAAACCTTTTTCCTGAATCAGGCCGAAATTCGTTTTTTTGCACAAAATTCAACTACATGTTAGACAAAAACGGGATTGCCCGGCGGATTGCGCAGGAACTGAAGGATGGGTATTATGTCAACCTTGGAATTGGTATCCCCACCCTCGTGGCGAATTATATTCCTGAAGGGATTCATGTTGTATTGCAATCTGAAAATGGTCTCCTGGGCATCGGTCCCTTTCCGCAGGAAGCCGATGTAGATCCGGATCTGATCAATGCCGGCAAACAAACCATCACCATGATTCCGGGCTCTTCGCTCTTTAGTTCGGCCGAAAGTTTTGCCATGATCCGCGGCGGTCATGTGGACCTGACTGTTTTGGGTGCCATGGAAGTATCCGAAAACGGCGACATT
>JBIPNA010000465.1:0-2624 GCA_044375665.1 Catalimonadaceae bacterium | reverse complement strand
TTCCCTGATGGTCCGGATGGTTTCCTCAATTTTCCGGTTGGCTTCGTCCAAAAGGTTCCGGGCTTTTACTTTGGCCTCGTTGAGAATGGTTTTCTTTTGATTTTCCAGTTCCCGGTAGCGCTTTTCGTTCTCCTGCAGCAAAAGCCGGGTCTTTTTATCCTTGTCTTTCAGCTCCTGATTCTTGCTTTCCCATTTGCGCTTTTCCTCACTCAAATCGGTCATGAGCTTGTCGACATTCACCTTTTTCACCCCGATTTTGGATTTGGCCTGATTCAGGACTGGTCGCGGCAAACCTATTTTCTCGGCAATTTCCAATGCATATGAACTCCCTGGCTGACCTATTTCCAACTCAAAAAGGGGCTCCATCTTTTGCCCGTCAAATTTCATGGCCGCATTTTCCAACATGGGGTGGCGGCTGGCAAAATTCTTGAGGTTGGAGTAGTGGGTATTCACCATTCCATACACCTTTTTGTGACATAGGGCTTCCAGAATCGCCTCAGCGATGGGTCCCCCAAGAGCCGGATCGGTGCCTGTACCAAACTCATCCAGCAAAATCAGAGAATCAGCATTGGCTTCCCTCAGCATATGGTTCATATTATAGAGATGAGAGCTGTAGGTACTCAGATCATTTTCAATGGATTGCTGATCCCCGATATCCACAAGAATTTGTTGAAACATGCCCATTCTGGAACCTTCGCCTACCGGGACGGGTATGCCCGATTGCCACATGTATTGCAGCAAACCAACGGTTTTCAGGCAAATAGACTTTCCACCGGCGTTGGGACCTGAAATGACAAGAACCCTTTTTTCAGGGGTTAGCCAAACGGTGAGGGGAACGACCGGTTTTCCCGATTTTTTGTGAGCGAGATATAGCAGGGGATGCCGGGCCTCGAACAACCTGAAATCAGGTTGTGCATGGTGGCCGGGCATGCAGGCTTTAATCTGCAAGCCAAATCTGGCTTTTGCACGAACAAGATCCAGCTGTCCCAGAAAAAGGTTTGCCAGAGCCAGGGCTTTTCGATGTGGTCTGAGGGTTTGGGTGAGCTCTGTCAGGATGCGGTAAAGCTCCCGGTTCTCTGCAAACTGAATTTCACGAATCCGGTTATTGGCGTCTAAAGCCTCTTCTGGTTCAAGAAACACGGTTTGTCCGGTGGCAGATTCATCCTGCACAAAACCCCGGATTTTTCTTTTGTGCTCTGCAAGCACAGGAATCACCATCCGCCCGTTTCTGAAAGTTATTCCAGCGTCTTCCCCAATGAATCCAGAGGCTATAGCCGATTTCAAAGCTTGTTCCAGCTTTCGTCTCAAACGGCTTTGTTCATCAATTTTCTGTTTGCGCAGCCTGTTTAACTCGGGTGAGGCAGAATCTTTGATGTCTCCGTCTTCGTCGAAAACAGTTTCAAGGCGAAAAAAAATATCGACAGGAACCTCCACTTTCGTTCCCAAAGCATTGAGCTGGGGATAGACAGCCGAATATTTCCGTAATCCTTTCAGGACCGATTCAATGGTTTTCAACCCACGGCTCAGCCTCGACCATTGTTCGCCCATCAATACATAGTCTTCAACCTCGAGTAGCTGAACATAAGGCTCCAGATCGAAATAGTTTGATTCGGGTAAAGGAAGGCCCTCCGTCAACCATTGTTGAAATTCGCGCACCTGCTCCTGATGCCGGACAAGTGTTTCGTAATGGCGGAGTAAGCGGCACTGACCAGCCAGTCTTTTGCCCACATCTCCCAAACATTCGGCAGCGATTTTTTCCTTTATCTGGTCAAATCCAAGCCTGATCTCGGTGTTCTCCTGGGGATTGCGCTTCTGTTCTTCCATTGGGCTACAAAAATGCGAAACCCATTGCCCTAAACCATATTCCCATCTGAATTTTCAGATTTTGGTTTTTTCTGATTCCGTGTCTTTTCAGGATTTCCTTTGTTTATGGGCCTTTGGTAAACAACAACTCCAGGAAAAGAGATTTGGTTTTTTATCCAACTTGTTATCCTGAAATGTTTTGGGAAGTCTCAACAGCCTTTGTCAATTTCGGGATTCTTCGTTTCCCCAAATCTGTTAGGTTTGGGCCGGTCTTAATCGATTTTTCATGTTGTCAAATCCGGAAAAAATCTCCACCCGCATATTTCAGAATTCCGAAGCAGCTTCCATTGCCGTGGCAAGGGAGATTGCAGCCTTAATCCGCCAGAAAGAAGCCCAGGGAAAACCTTGTGTGCTTGGTCTGGCTACCGGATCCAGTCCCACCCGGGTGTACGCAGAATTGGTGTATATGCATCAGCACGAAAAATTGTCTTTTGCCCATGTCCACACCTTTAATCTGGACGAATATTTCCCAATGGACCCCAAGGCCCTGCAGAGCTATGTCCGGTTTATGAACGAGCATCTTTTCGACCACATCGATATCCCGCGTTCACAGGTCCATATTCCGGACGGGACCATCCCTAAATCTGAAGTGGGTGCTTTTTGCCAACGTTATGAGGAATCTATCCAGGCTCTTGGAGGCATAGATCTTCAGATTCTCGGCATTGGTCGCAGCGGACACATTGGTTTCAACGAGCCGGGTTCAACGGTGAATTCCGCCACCCGTCTTATTACGCTCGATGAAGTGACACGCCTGGATGCGG
>JBIPNA010000107.1:0-10154 GCA_044375665.1 Catalimonadaceae bacterium | reverse complement strand
CCTTTTTCTACCCAGCAAATCAATTGATTTCCATATGCAAACACGTCAAAATAGGTGCCATCCAATAGCGTCTTTTTTAGGTTTGGAGACCATGCGTTTCGGATATTGAAAATGCGTAATCCATCCCGATGATCACATACATACAAAACGGTATCGCTGTAACCCAGACCATAAGGTTGAGACAAAAGTTGTTGCTCTACCTTTCTGGGTTGTTCCAGGTTCCGAATGTCGTAAACTACCAGTAAGCTCTGGCTTCCCCCGCAAGGACCCGATACATTGAGTGTTGCGAAGGCCACTGAGTCTTTGGCCACAACCGGATCGCAGCGTCTTATAATAGAAGGCTCGATGGCTTCACTTACCTTCACCGGAAGTTCCGGATTGGCTATGGAATAAAAATAAACGGCTGATTTTGAGCCAATAAACAATCGATCCTTAAATGGAAACAAAGTTTCGATGTCAAAACCCACAGGTACTGTTCGAAGAAAAACCGGATTTGAAGGATCTACAAGAGAAAAGACCTTGAGGTTCTGATAATCTACAGTATACAGGTAAGAACCTACCACTGTAAACCGGGCCATCGATCCGCCGATTCCTGAATTTATTGGAGAAACGGCTTCTTTAGAGCCTCCACAGGTGTAAAACAAACCTGGAAAAACAAGCCAGAAAAATATTCTGAAAATTAATCGTTGCGTTTTCATCTTACACGGCATGTGGGTTTATATAAACTTGCAGGCACCCATTCGGCGATATATCCCCGTTTGGGATCCGGGCATTCAAAGTAAGTACCAGCCACTGCTGGCGGGATTTGCTGAAAATTGGGGAAATGGCCTTCCAATCTTTTTCCTACCACGGGCTGTTGAGGGTTTCGGATATCAATTACCACCAGGTCTGCTCCATTGTTGGTGTATAAAAATCCCTGACGAATGGAAATCTCTGTGCAGAGCGGTACCTGATAAAAACCAACTTTTTGAGGCGCATCAGGATTGGTGTTGTCTATCACATGAATGCCTGTTGCAGATTCATTTTGAAAGAGGAGGTTTCCATACGCATAAATCTTTCCGGCTTTGGTGGTGGCACGAGCTGGTAAGAACCTGATTTTGCGAACAGAATCCAGGGAAATGTACACTGGTTTCAGGCCTGATCTATTGGTGGATTCCGGATCTTCCGGTGTAGTTGTAAAGCACCCTGTCAGCAGGAAGACAAGGGAAGAAAAAAGAAGTGGTTTCATAGATTGGGAATTTAATAGCAAAGACGGAAATTTTTCAATATTCCTCCAAGCCCTGCCTTGATTTTTTTCCTTTAAAGCAAAAAAAGCCAATCAAAACTGCTTTCGGCTCATTTTAAAAACATCAGATTTTTCCCTGAAGACCATTTTAATTGTTTGGGGAGTTTCGGGTTTTTGGGCTGTTTGGTATCTGTCCTTCAAATATTGGGAAAAGTGTTTTTTTAACCAGGACGATCCCTGATGTCCAGAATTACCTAACTGGAATAACCATCAGGAACCTATTCAATAAAAAAGCTTTTCAGAAAGACCGATTCAATCCATTAGCCAGGATCTGGGAAATTCCGGGCCTGGGGTTACATTCGCAGCCCCAAAAGGCGGCGTATCCCTATGGAACTTCATAAAGACCTCTATCAGAATTCCTTAACCCTTCTTACCGATTTATACCAGCTAACCATGGCCCAGGGTTACTGGAAAAGGGGGATTGCAGACAGGGAGGCGGTATTTTCGATGTATTTCAGAAACCCTGTCTTCGGAGGTGGTTATGCAGTTAGCTGTGGGCTTCATTATGCCATTGACTGGCTGGAACAGTTTCGGTTTTCACCACAGGATCTGGATTACCTGGCCACTTTACGCAATCCGGATGGAACAGCTCTTTTCGACAGAGGATTTTTGTTTCAACTGGGAAAAATGCGCTTTGAATGTGATTTGGACGCTATCCCTGAAGGTCGGGTTGTCTTTCCACAAGAACCACTTGTTCGGGTTAAAGGTCCCATCTGGCAGGCGCAACTTGTAGAGACTTTTTTATTAAACGCCATAAATTTCCAAACCCTGATTGCCACTAAGGCCGCCCGGATTTGCCATGCTGCAAAGGGAGATCCCGTCCTTGAATTCGGTCTTCGAAGGGCCCAGGGCATAGATGGCGGGCTTTCGGCCAGCAGGGCCGCTTATGTTGGCGGAGTTGCTGCTACTTCAAATGTTATGGCAGGAAAGCTTTTTGGCATACCTGTCAGAGGAACACATGCCCATTCCTGGGTGATGACTTTTTCCTCTGAAACAGAAGCATTTGAGGCCTATGCAGAAGCCATGCCAGGGAACGCAGTTTTTCTGGTTGATACCTACAATACGTTGAATGGCGTAGAAAATGCCATACAGGTTGGCAGGAAACTGCGGGACCGGGGGTATGAACTGGCAGGCATCCGGCTGGATTCAGGAGATTTGGCCTACCTGAGTATTGAAGCAAGGCGGATGTTGGATGAAGCAGGTTTCCCGGATGCCAAAATTTCTGCCAGCAACGACCTCGATGAATATCTGATTCAAAGTTTGAAAGAACAAGGTGCCTGTATCAACATCTGGGGAGTGGGCACGCATTTGGTTTCGGCATGGGATCAACCGGCATTGGGTGGTGTTTACAAGTTAACTGCCCTGCGAAACGAAGCCGGAGAATGGGAGTCGAAGATTAAATTGAGTGAGCAGGCAGGTAAAATAAATGTCCCCGGGGTATTGCAGGTCCGACGATTTCGGGATGCAAGAGGCTTTATGGGAGATATGATTTACGATGAGAATCTTGGTTTTTCGCTTCCGGAGGTTATGATTGACCCGGCCGACTTTACGAAGCGGAAAGTGATGCAGGCAGAATGGGCTTCTGAAGAACTGCTTGTACCTGTGTTTCGTAAAGGCCGTTGTGTTTACGAGAAACCAGAGTTGGATCAGACCCGGAGAAGGGTAAAAGAAGAACTGGCCATGCTCCACCCCACGATCCGGAGGTTTGAGAATCCACATAGTTACCCGGTGGGATTGGAGGAGAAATTATTCCAGCTCAGGGCAGAGCAGGTTTTAAAAATGAAGAATCTCTGACAAAGCTCATCCCCTCTCACACAAAAGTGTTATTGCATTGTGTAAGCCGAATTCCTTTATTTGGACCGGGATGTATCCCATTTTTTCCGTCACGTATCACCATTATTCCGACAATCCTATGTTTGCTTTTTTCCGCTTTCTTTTCGTTGTTTCTGCTGTTTTTTTGTTTCAGGGCCTGGCTTTTTCCAAGATTTATGTTGTCAACAACAATCTTAATGGCCCGGGCCAGTTCACTACGATTCAATCTGCAATTGATTCGGCTGATACCGGTGACACAATCTATGTGGCCTCCTCTCCATCTGTTTACAATAATCCCAACACAGGCAGGTTTTTGTTGACCAAAAAGCTTACCTTCATTGGTGCCGGCATGCGGCCAGGAGAGAAAAAAGACAACTCCGCCCTTTCCCGGATCGGTTCCCGGTTTGATGTCAATACTACAAATGCAAACGGATCTTCGTGGATTGGGTTGTATTTTCAGGGTGTTGGATCTGCTTTAAACATTTCCGGCAATGTATCAAATTGCCAGGTGCTTCGATGCTGGTTTGATGGATCAAGCACTTATATGGGATTCAATAGTGGTTCCTTTTCTGGCTGGTTGATTGCCAACAATTATTTTGGCATTAATTGTGGGCCAGGAATCAATGCCAATAACAATATTGTCACCAATTTCATTATCCAGAACAATGTAATTGCAGAAATTACTGGTTGTGGACTTCAGAATGGGATTTTCCCAATTCAGAACTTTTCCAACTCTGCCAACTGTATTATCTCCAACAACTTGTTTTATGGTGCTCAGGGCGAAGGTGTTGGAAACAATGACCAGGCATTCAGCAATTGCAGCAATATGATTGTCGAAAACAATATTTTCCATACCATGAACCCGGGTGGTTTGTCCAACTGTGTAATTAACCACAACATCACTTTTGGAACTGCCGCAAATACCATTCCTTATGGGTCAAATTCGGGGGTAAATAACCTTGTAGATACAGACCCTCAGTTAACGACCTTTAGTAATTCTACTTTTAGTCCGAATCAGAATTTCCAACCTGCAGCAGGAAGTCCAGCCCGGACAGGTGGAGTAAGTGGTGGTCAGATGGGGGTTTATGGAGGTACTTTTAATTGGAATAATTCGGCTGTTCCGGCATTGCCTCAAATAAAAACTTTTACCATCACTTCGGGAGCTACGGTTCCAGCAGGTGGAAGCCTCAATATCAGGGTCATCAGCACCAAACAGAATTAACTTCTTTTCACCCTTAACCATATTCCAATGCGGTTTCTCCGAGGGATAGGGTGGATTGCCATAGGCCATTCCGGATCGGTATTTCCGAATCCACTAAGGCCTGGGCGCACCTTTTTCAAAACAGCCTTTCTTAAGGTAGGATTTTTTCAAATCTCTTTATGGGCATTTTTTCTGCTTACGCTTACCGGACTGCAGGCGCAGAACCGTGCTGAGTATTTCTTCGATACTGATCCGGGAATTGGTCTGGGTACGAGTTTGACCATTCCTGCAGGGGACTCAGTTCAACTTGTCCAGTCGGTCCCGACCAGCAGTCTGGCAACCGGGTTCCACTCCCTGTTTTTACGAACCCGAATGGGCGGAAGGTGGTCTCAAACAAGTTCCCAACCCTTTTTCATCACTTCAGCAAGCAGCCTTGCCAGTGGTCCGGTAACTGACCTTGAATACTTTTTCGACAATGATCCTGGCGTTGGACAAGCCACCCGTCTGGCAATAAGCCCCGCTACAGATTCCAGTATCCGGACAGCTTCAATACCCATTTCTTCTCTCCCTGTTGGGTTTCATACCCTTTATGTAAGGGCAAAAAACAACCGGGGTTATAGTCTTACGGAGTCCCGGACATTTTTTATTGTTTCGGCAAATGCTTCATCAGCAGGACCCGTTTTTGAACTTGAATATTTCTTTGACAACGATCCTGGAACAGGACAGGGGAGTAAAGTGGCTGTAAGTCCGGCAGCAGATTCATCCAGTCGAAATGTTGTTATTCCAGTCAACAGCCTGACGTCAGGTTTTCACACTTTGTATGTCAGGGCCAGGAACAATACCGGTTACAGTCTGACAGAGTCCAGAACTTTTTTTATAGTAAGTCAGAATGCACTCAATTCTGGTCCGGTTTCGCAGCTTGAATATTTTTTTGACACTGATCCAGGTATTGGATCGGGTACAAGGCTTGCCATAACCTCTCCAGCCGATTCAGTAGAGCGGACAGCGGTTATTCCGATAACGGGGTTGTCATCAGGTTTTCACAATCTGTATATCCGGGCAAAAAACAATCTGGGAACCGGCCATACAGAAGTTAGATCCTTTTTCATCCTTCCAGCCTCAACTTTTACAGCCGGACCTATCCGGAGGATGGAATATTTTATTGACAATGACCCCGGTTTTGGAAGCGGAACGCTGATTTCAGCATTTACTTCCTCTGATTCGGCTGATATTACAAGGACCATTGTACTTCCTGGCAACATCACTTTCGGAGATCACAAATTATATGTCCGGTCTCAGTCTTCAGATTTGAGGTGGTCGCTAACCGAGGAAGAAAACTTTACCGTTGCCTGTGGTGAAACAGAAATCAGTTCTACACAGACCCAGGTTTGTCCAGGATTGGCAACTGTACTTTCTTTCACATCGGGGAACATACCGGGAACCTATCAATGGTTTCGGAATGGTCAGCTCATCAGCGGGGCCAACCAGTTCAGTCTGACGGTGAATCAACCCGGCACTTACCGGCTTCTCTATTCAAACGGAACCTGTTCTGATACCTCTGCAGGACTGGTCATTGGTACCGGGACCACCACTTTGGCCAGTATTACACCATCAGGTCCGCAGGAAATCTGCTCCGGTGGAAATGTGGTTTTCCAGGCCAACTCCGGATCAGGGCTAACCTACCAGTGGCTGAGAAATAACTTTCTTCAATCCGGTTCCGCCAGCAATTTTACGGCAACCACTGCAGGGAATTACTCGGTAGTGGTTACCAATGTCACGGGTTGCAAGGATACTTCCGATGCAGTTGCGGTGACCATTGTTCCCGGACCAGGTGATCCATCGGTGTTTCCACAAAACTCCTGGACACTTTATGCTTACAATGGCACAGATCTCAGTTTTTCAAACCCTGCCAATTACCTTGGCTTTTACAACATTTCCGGGCTGAATGTATCGACAGATGCGCAGTGGAATGTAAACGCTTCTCCTTCATCAGCAACAGGTTATACTGGTTGCACAGTGCCAAATGACAATTTTAGTTTTTCACTAAAAAGGAAAGGCTTTCCTGCAGGTCCCTATGTTCTGGCCATTACCGGCCATGACGACAATCTGGCCATTTTCCTCAACGGTACCCAGTTGACGAGTGTGGGTTGCTGTAACACGAATCCTACCCTCACCCTGGGTAACCTGGACGCAAACTCCACTCTGGAACTGCGTTTGGCCGAAGGTGGAGGCAGTGCTTTTTTGGGGTTCAATCTTCAGCTAACCCCATTGTCAGGAGGTACTATTGGTTCAAACCAGGTAGTTTGTTCCGGCTCTGCACCAGTTGCATTTACAAATATTCTGGCAGCAAGCGGGGGAAGTACCTCTACCATTACATTGCAATGGCAGGACAGCACCGACGGTGGGGCCTGGCAAAACATCACCAATGCAACCAATCCGACATTTCAGGCCCCGGTAATTTCAGATGACCGCTGGTATCGCAGAAAGGCGATCAATGCTACAGATGAGGCATTGAGCAATGTGATCAAAATGACCGTTGTGTCTCCAGCGGGTGATCCCGATGTCGCTCCTGTTAATTCCTGGAATTTATATGCATATAGTGGTCAGGATCTGGGACTTGGTTCCGGCCTTTCTTACAAAGGATTTTATTCTGTAAACGGATTGGGTGTCAATACGCCAGATCAGTGGGGAATTGGTCTAAGTCCATCAAGTGCTCCCGGATACCAGGGTTGCAATGTGGATGCCGATAATTTCACTTTTGCCTTAAAGCGAAAAGGGTTTCCTTCAGGTTCCTATTTGATGAATATTACCTACCACGATGACAATATTCGTGTTTTGGTAAATGGTTCAGTGGTTTTCGAGCATGCTGGTTGTTGCGACGTTCATAATGGTATTGTATTGGGAAATCTGGATGCAAATTCTACTGTGGAAGTCCGGGTTATTGAAGCTGCTGGTTCAGCAGGATGTGGCTTTGTTTTGGAAACTACCGGATTCCAGCCAGGATCCATTGGCGCCGATCAAACCTTGTGTTCCGGAACGATTCCTGATTTACTGACAAGCCTTTCTGAGGCCACTGGTGGAGCCAACATCCTTTATCAATGGCAGGACAGCACTATTGGCGGATCCTGGCAATCCATTTCTGGTGCTTCTTCCACCACTTTTCAACCCGGTGCGCTGACTTCAACCCGATATTATCGCCGACGTGCCAGTTCAGGCAGTCTGGTTGATTTCACCAATATCGTAGCATTGACAGTTTTGCCTGTGCCTACGGCTGCCATTTCTCCCTCCGGACCCATTACGGTTTGCGAAGGAAGCCTGGTAACGTTGAATGCAACGGTTTCGAATGGAGCTACCCGCCGCTGGTTGCGGAACGAAACATTTTTGAACGGACAGACAGGCAATACACTCATCGTTACCCTTTCGGGAACCTATAAGCTTGTGGCAACGGCCGGAACGTGTACCGATACTTCCCAGGGAGTGACCGTTATCGTAAACCCTGTGCCAGACCCGATCGTCAGTCCTTCCGGTCCGGTTACACTTTGTTCAGGACTGAGTACGAATCTTGTACTTACCAATCCTCAAAGTGGACAAACCCTTCAATGGAAAGAGGCTGGAAACCCAATTTCAGGCGGAAACAGCATTTCAGTTTCTACCCCTGGGTTTTATTATGCGGTAGTGACCATTACTGCCACAGGATGTAAAGACAGCTCTGCAGGCGTAACTGTTAATGTAGTTGATCCTGTAATCAATCCTTCGGGACCTGTAAGTCTATGTACAGGTAGTTCGGTCAATCTTACTGTAACCAACATTGGAAGTGCCGGGGTACAATGGTTGCGGAATGAAAGTCCGGTAAGTGGTGCGCAAAATCCCGTTTTATCGGTCACCCAGCCTGGGAATTATAAAGCAATAGCCACCATACCCGGACTATGCTCCGACACATCTTCGCAGGTGGTTGTCAATGGGGTGGCTCTTCCTGAGGCACAGATTACAAGTTTGGCCGATAGTTTTTGTACAGGAGGTTCTGTGGTCCTTCGGGCCAATACCGGGCCCGGTCTTAGCTATCAATGGAAGCGAAATGGTTCCAGTTTATCTGGTTCTACATCCGATACGCTGCTCGTCAATGTTGCCGGTGCCTATTCGGTAGAAGTAAAAAATACAGGAAATTGTGTGGCGGTATCCGCTCCGCTAAATGTCCGCTCTGTGTCCAACCTGGTTTGGTTTCTGGATGTAGATAATGACGGCTATAGTGCCGGAGTTACAGCATCTGCTTGTACAAGGCCAGCCAATGGGTTCCTGGCTTCGGAGCTGACCTCCACCAGTGGCGATTGTAATGACCTGGATCCAACCATCAATCCTGGCCGGCAGTTTTTTAGCTTTTCCGGTAACGACAATTTTACCTCTGCGCTTTGTTCTCCACTTCAGGGTACACCCTACACCAATTTTCGGTTTGAGGTCTTGTACACCGATCTCAACAACAACGCGGCACCGCCAACCTTTCCCCGGGTAATCCTTGATTTTGAGGGAAATGGTCAGTTGAACAATCCCAATGACCGAACCATCCTGATGCAGGAGGCAGACAATGCCGACAAAACCACCTCAGATGGAAAACTATTTTTTGCTTCAGTTAATAGTTTGCCTTCGGGACAGAACTATACCACCAGGGTGGTAAATGCAGTGGGGAACTGTACAAGTACCATGGGTCCGTTTAACTACCCGGATGTCTTTATTCTGTCTGATCTTCAGATTTTTGCCAACGACATCACCTTTAGCAGTGTCAACCCGGCCGTTTCTTCACCCCTCACCATTTCTGCAGTCATCCACAATGTTTCGGATTTTGCAGCCCAGAATTTTGTGGTTCACCTGAAGAATCAATTCGATACCACCCTGGTATATCCGGATATTATAGTTCCGTTTTTGGCTCCTCAGAGTTTCACTACGGTGACATGGGAGATTATTACTCCCGCTGTTCCGGCCTGGTGTCCTATGCAGGTTTTTGTGGATTACACCAACCTGATCACTGAAACCAATGAACTGGACAACTATGCCATCCGGCCTTTTACCAATGGCAATTTCAATGTGCCGGGTTCGATTGTTGTTAACCCCTCTGTAGTTCCAAGCACTGTGATTGGGGTTTCTGGCGCTTCGGCCACACTAACCGGAACAGCCCAATATAGTGGAACTGCTGTGCCTCTTCAGGATCCTTCGGTAGCTGGTGCACAGGTAACCTTTACGGTACAACCAGGTGGACAGACATTTACCACTTACACAAATGCACAGGGACAGATCAATTTTTCTTTCCTTACTTCTCTTACCCCTGGCACTTATACCATTACAGGAACGATTACCGACTTTACCCTGACAACAACCTTTACAGCTACGTTTGTCGTGGTGCCGCCGGTTTGTTTGCCCGACCTGGCGACCCAGCTTTCCATTTCTTCCAACAACATTGTTCAGGGAGAAAGCATCACTGGTTCAGTCCTGGTCAAAAGCCAGGGCTGCCTCCCTGTAGCAGATACGACAACCCTGAAAATAATTCAGTCCGGAGGAAATCCTCTGGTCCCGAATGTTGAGGTTCCCCCGCTGGCAATCGGAGGAACATTTTCCTACGACCTTGGAACCATCACATTTAATACACCGGGAACCTTTTCAGTATGTGGATTGGCTGATGGAAATTTCGAGGTAAATGAAGCAGCAGAATTCAACAACCAGGACTGTGAGGTTGTAACAGTAATTCCTTTCCTGCCTGATATTTACCCTGTTCAATGCGGAGTTGGAGGTCAAACTTTCCTTTCGGGGCAACCTTCAAATATCCAGTTTCTGGTCGCAAATTCCGGAGGTTCTTCCACAGGGATATTT
>JBIPNA010000463.1:0-2634 GCA_044375665.1 Catalimonadaceae bacterium | reverse complement strand
TGATGTCTAATGCTTTTAAGCATGCTTTTTCGAGTGAAAAGGATGGTGTTTTGAAAGTTGATTTCTTTGAAAGACCAGACTCATTTAAACTCAGGGTAAGTGATAACGGACCTGGACTTCAGTCAACAAAAGCAAAAGATTCTTCTTTAGGAAACATCCTGATTGATGAGTTTGTGAAGCAGTTACATGGAACCATGGAAATAGATTCAACACATGGAACCACTTACCTCATTTCCATTAAAAAGAGTACTTTTAGCGCCTGAAATTTAGTTCATTTTGAAAAAGATCCTGATTGTAGAAGACGAACGCATCCTGGCTGTGTCCCTGAAAATGGACCTTGAAGAGGTTGGTTATCAGGAAATTATTTTGGTTACAAATTGTGAGGATGCCTGCAAGGTTGTTGTAGACGAGTCCCCAGGTCTCATCTTAATGGACATCAGCATTGAAGGTGAAAAAAATGGCATTGAAACTGCACAGCAAATTTCTTTCTTGTCTGCCGTCCCGGTAATTTATCTGACGGGAGAAACAGACGTAGAAACAAGGTCAAAAGCCGAAAAAACTCCCAACTACAAAGGATATCTGACCAAGCCAGTCAAAATGGAACAACTTGAGCCCCTCATGTTTCAGGTTCTGTCGGTTCATACAATCTAAACTGGCGATTGCTCTAAACAGGTTCCTGCTGGCTCAGGCAATGAAAACTTCCGAGTCCCCAAATCAGGTCGGTGGAGTCAATACCATAGATTCGCCTGTCTGGGAAACACTTCTGGATGGTTTGTAAAGCTACCGGATCGTGGATTGGATCCCGGAATACAGGAACATATACGGCACCATTGCCGATGTAAAAGTTGGCATAACTCGCCGGAAGTCGTTGATCCTCAAAAACAACAGGTGCCGGCATAGGTAATTCCACAATATTGAGCTCTCTGCCATTTACAAGTTTCATTTTCCGCAGCATCGCCAGATTCTCCTTCAGTAAATGATAATTTTCATCGGCAGGATCTTCCTCTACCACTGTTAACACCGTGTCTGGCTTCACAAATCTGGTAATGTCGTCTATGTGTCCATCGGTATCGTCTCCCACAATTCCCTCACCCAACCAAAGAACCTGTTCTGCGCCATAAAACTCTTTCAGATACCATTCTACTTCTTGTTGAGACAAATGGGGATTCCTGTTGGGGTTTAACAGACAGGCAGTTGTGGTTAGTATGGTTCCTGCACCATTAAATTCTACAGAACCGCCCTCCATCACAATGCCGGGGTGAAAAACAGCCAATCCAAGCTCTTCCGCCACTTTTGTAGGAACCACATCGTCCAGGTCGAACGGGGGATATTTATTGCCCCAGGCATTGTATCCCCAATCGATAACAGCCCTTTTACCTTTCTCAGATTTATGCAATAAAAAAGCTGGACCATGGTCTCTGCACCAGGCATCGTTTGTGCCATAATGATGAAACTGAATGTGATTCCAGTTCAGATCAGACCCTTTGAGCCGCCTTCTGGCATCAGCTTCCATTTCTGGTCCAGATACAATCAGATGCACAATTTCATGAAAACTAAGTTTGGAGATAAACTCACAATAAGCCGGATAAGCCGATTCGAGCTTTCCTGGCCAGGAGGCTTCCTTATGAATCCAGCTCAGCCAGGTTCCGGCGTGTCTGGCCCATTCCGGTGGGAAATAATATCCCAGTTGTTTGGGTGTGGTACCAGAATACAAAGAGGTGGACATGGGTATCGGGTTCTGAGGTCGTTTTGCTACGTTTGCCCCGCAAAACAAACAAAAGTGGGCGAAGATGCGGTTTGAACTTGAAGCAAAAGATGAAAAATCATCCGCAAGAGCGGGCACTTTTTTTACCGATCACGGTCCGGTGGCCACCCCGGTCTTTATGCCTGTTGGTACTGCCGGGAGTGTTAAAGCCATACACCAAAGGGAATTAAAGGAAGACATCAAGGCCAGAATTATCCTTGGAAATACTTACCACCTTTATCTCAGGCCAGGAACTCAGGTTCTGGAAAATGCCGGCGGCCTGCACAAATTTATGAACTGGGACCGGCCCATTCTGACGGATTCCGGAGGGTATCAGGTATTCAGTCTTTCGGCGCAGCGCAAAATCAAAGAAGAAGGTGTCACTTTCAAATCACATATTGACGGAAGTTCCCATCTTTTTACTCCTGAGAAGGCCATGGAGATCCAAAGAAGCATTGGTGGGGATATTTTTATGGCTTTTGACGAATGCCCACCCTATCCATCTACATATGCATATGCCCGGAATTCCATGGAGCTCACCCACAGGTGGTTGCGCCGGTGTGTGGACTGGAAAAAGGAAAACACAGAATTGTACGGACATAGACAGGCTCTATTTCCTATTGTGCAAGGCTCTGTTTTCAAGGACCTCAGGGAGGAATCAGCTGCCTTTGTTGCCGACCAAAACATGCCAGGAAATGCCATAGGCGGCCTTTCTGTTGGAGAGCCGGCTGAGATGATGTATGAACATTGTGAAACGGTTACCAAAATCCTGCCTGCCGACAAACCCAGATATCTCATGGGCGTGGGTACCCCGGAGAATATTCTTACCTGTATTGGCCTGGGAATTGATATGTTCGACTGTGTAATGCCTACCAGAAATGGCCGGAATG
>JBIPNA010000462.1:0-2636 GCA_044375665.1 Catalimonadaceae bacterium | reverse complement strand
ATATAATTTATGGCTTTCACAAATGGAAACCAGTTTTTCCATCGGACAGGCTTGTCCAAATAAATGCACAGCAACAATGGCTTTGGTTTTGGGACCAATATGCGCCCCCAGTTTTTCAGGATCCAGATTAAAGGTTCCTTGATCAACTTCACAAAAAACAGGTTTTAATCCCAAAAGAACTGCTGCTTCCGCAGCGGCTACATAATTGAAAGAGGGCACCAGGATTTCATCTCCGGGCTTAAGATCCAAAGCCATGTAAGCAAGTTGCAATGCATCCGTACCGTTGGCGCAGGGAATGGTAAATTCGCTTCCTGTGAAAACCGAAAGCGCAGCTGCAAAATCCTGAACCTCTTTTCCCTGGATAAAATTTCCTTTTTCAAGGACTTGAAGTACTGCTGGTTCGATTTCCTGTTTGAGCCTTAAATATTGAGAATTTAGGTCTACAATTGGAATAATGGTGGTCTCTGTCAATGGTCCTAAATTACTGATATTTAAACAAAATGCGGCTTCTTGGGCCCTGTAAAACTGGAGTTTGGTTCAATCCATATGCCCTTCTGGCATAATAGGGAACACCTTCGTTGTTGTCAGAAACAGATTTAAACAGCTCATCTAAAGAGATTTGTTTGTCCTTGTTCAAATCTGTTTCCTTATAGTTTTTCATTGCTTGCAGCAGGTAAAATGTGAATAGCCCGTGCCGCTCTTCTTTGTGCCAGCAACTTACTTCTGTGCCTGTGCAGGAATTCAGAAGACTTGTGTTTTTCATGCCTTCTTTTACCGGCTCCTTAGAACGGATAACCATCGGACTGATATTCTCAAACACATCTGCTCCTGAAAAACAAGCATCCGAAAACAAGGTAATTGATTTAGCAGGCAGCTTTTTTAAATTGTCGTACAGAACATCCAGCTCATAACCACTATTTTCCATGTAGTTTGGATCTGCTTCTACCGGCACAAAATACGCCTTGCTGCTTTTTAATCCCGGCGCCCCGTGCCCAGAATAAAAAATGACAACATCCGATACTTTTTGCTTGATGGTGTTGAAAAGCCTTCCCTTTGGATTGCCTTTTGTTCCGAATACTGTATTCATATCCCCGAGGGTTGCATTCTCAAAATAAAGGATGTTACCCTCCTTAAATCCCAATACCTGAATCAGATATTTCTTAAAAGATCTGGCATCATTAACAGCAAAATCTACCGGCTTGGTTTTAGTGTATTTCTGATTGCCAATTACCACAGCAATCGCATCCTTATTACTGTTCTTTAATTTTGGAATATCCTGATCTACAGAGGAAACAAACTCTGCTTCAGGGACCGGTGCAGGTGGCACTTCCTCCTTGACCACTGGCTCAGGTTGCGGTTCTGGTTTTGGGGTCCCGTTTTCACGAATTATTTTAAACCCGATCCTGGCAACCTGACCCTTTGTATCCTTTGCCCGAATCGAAATCTGATTTTCCCCGAGAGCTAAAAGTACGTCTCCAAAGAATTCTCCTTTTGCATTGAGTATGGCTTCCTGCTCATTGATAAATACTTCATAAATACCCACCGTACTGCTGATCACTCCTGAAATAGCCGTTTTCTTTTCTTTGGTATGGGCAGTAAACTGGTTGCTTTCATTGAGTTCCGGCGTCATAATAACAACCCTGGGTGCTTTTGGGGCAAGTTCTGATTCATCTTCCGTGGGTTTGTGCGCATCACTCTGATTCTCGATCATTCCATCTTCTCCACCCAAAGTCATGATGAAAAAATTCTGCATCCGCTCCCTGGCTTTTTGGTAAGTATCGTTATACCGATCGTTGTTCTTCCGCTGCTCCTTTTCCCAGTTGGGATACACTGGAGTTGGATTTGGTACAATAACCTGGGTTTTTGGGTCTGGTTTAACAGGGGCAGGTTCTGTCTTTCTGGGCTGTTGATCTGGAATTACAACAGTTGTTTTGTCGGGAATCTGTTGCTTTTCAGTGGTTTCAGGTTCTGGTTCTTTGGGTTGAGATCTGATGTAATTCATTAATTCTGTCCGGGAAGAGGAAAACCCAAATACAGGATTTAACTGAAGATAATTTTCCTTGTCTACACAATTGGAATATGCCCATTTGGCATAATCCAGTTTCATGGACTCAAATCCGAAAAGGCCCATAACTTCTTTAATCTGGGCTGTAGACAAACAATGTGGAGTGAATTTGGCCACTTCCATCTGGTTACTGGAGAAACCTTCTCCGCTGATCGATGATTTGTATGCCTCAAATCGATCATTAGATAATGCTGTCCTGCATTTGGTTTGTGCCTGAATGCCTCTGGTTTGTAATGTGAGGGATAAGAGGAGTAAGCAAAGCTGAAATGTAGATCGGGAGATAAATTTGCGCATGGCTATATTGGTTTGTGTAGTGCCAAAAATGAATAATCTTCAATTCGTTGACTGAAGAAGGACCTGGTTTCTAACCACAATTATCAAAAATTAACAGCAAAAAGTCTGCCTTTTGCTAATTCCGCTTATTGAGCTCATCACGAATCTGAGCGGCTTTTTCGTAGTCCTCGTTACTGAGGGCTTCTTCAAGCATTTGCCGGAGCTGATCTGTATTTACATCTTTCATCCAGTCTTTGTTCTTTTTTCCCGGAACCTTGCTTGGCACTTTTTCTTCAAA
>JBIPNA010000106.1:0-10195 GCA_044375665.1 Catalimonadaceae bacterium | reverse complement strand
AAGCGGCTTAAAGAGCTGGAAGAAGAGAATGCGAGGCTCAAAAAGATGTATGCCGAGTTGAGTCTGGACCACACCATTATCAAAGAGGTACTTTCAAAAAAGTGGTAGGGCTCGATTGTAAAGTAGCTGTTGTTGAGTTTATTAAAGATAAGATGATAACAGTTTCGCACAGTCGGGCCTGCAAAGTGGTGGGTCTTTCTCGCAAGCAGAAGTATCACCAATCAAAGCTTAAAGAGAAGGAAGAACCCATTTTGAAAGCGATCGAAAAGGCGACGGAAGGCAAGCGATATGGCCGGGGCAAAGTGATTGCCAAAGTACGAAGGATCCATCCAGATATGGGGGCCTATCAAATCCGCAGGGTGTATGAGAAGTACAAATTCAGCCTGCCGGTAAAGACCAATAAACGGCTCAAAACCAGGGTTGCCAACCCCATTACCTTGCCACTCAAAAAGAACGAAGCCTGGCATATCGATTTTATGAGCGATGCGCTTAGCGACGGCCGCAAACTGCGGACTTTGAACGTAATCGATGCCTTTAGTCGTCTTTGTTTAGGCATTGAAATCGACCTTTCTATGCCATCCAGACGGGTAACCCGGATATTGGATGAGCTGATTGAAACGCATGGAAAACCATCCAAAATCAGAAGCGACAATGGGCCGGAATTCATAAGCAAACACTTTAAGTTGTGGCTTAAAGGGCAAAAAATAGATTGGGATCCCATACGCCCGGCCAGCCCGCAGGAAAACGCACTGGTAGAGCGATTCAATCGGACGTACAGGGAAGATGTGCTTGATGCACACATATTTAACAGTATCAGTGCGGCAAGAAACATTACCCGCAACTGGGTTAAAGAATACAACGAAGAGCGACCACACCAAGCCCTGGGCAACAAAACACCACAAGAATATGCCGCATAACCGTTTAAAAGATATCGGTTTGGGAGATTGGAGCCATGGGCTGCTGAATGTAGATTTCAGCCTCCACCAAACAAAGAGAGCGACCCAAAATGAGCCGCTCCCAACATCAACATTCGTTGGCTGGCCTATTGCTGGTAGCCCGCCTCCCAAAACAGACTACGTCCTCTTCGAACCAGCATCACAAAAAATCAAAATCAATTCTCTATTTTCAACCTGTCAAAATTCCCAACCACTTACCTGATAAAAAAGGATTTTGTGCTTTATTTGGAGTTGAGTCACTACGCAGGAAATTCAGTGGTGGATTGAAAATGAGTCACTTCGCAACCCTTTCAGCACAAATATACTGGGCGTTGGCAGAAATGCCACAAACCGACTTCCTCTATAAGCCATGACGATAATTGAATTGTCAAAATGCATATGAAACTAAGTTTATTTAAATATAGATGGTGAAAAAATATTTAGACAAAACACTTTTTATACTTTCTATAATTCTGTTTTTTACAGGATGTGGGGACGATAAAAAGCTTCAACCTTCGTATAATGAAAACGGAAATCAGGTAATTACATCAGATTGGCTGATACATTCAAAGCAGCTTTATGGAAATGAAATAAAAGTTGAGGTGAACCAGTTAAAAACAATAAAAGAGGTATTAGTAAAAATATTCCCTTTAAATTCGGGTATCAAAATTGTGAATGCACCTTATCATTATAAGTTCAAGAAAGTAATCTTGATTGATACTACAGATCAAAGAATTCTAGACCACCATCAATTCTTTCAAACCAATGGTGACACAGTTCTAATCCATATCCAAGACTCAGTATTATCAAAACCCTTCACAGGGATCGGACTATTGTTGAGAAACAACAAAGGCGAATACCACTTTATTGATACAATAGCTAAATCTGAAGTCCTACGGTGAAGCATAACTTTTTCAATTTTCAAACCGACCAAAAAGGCGATTTATGGTTTTGTGAAGCGCTGTCTTTCCGCAGCAACTGCTCCTACCAAAATTCATAAACTTGAGAGAGACAGATAGAAACATTAAATTTGCGTAAAAGAACATAAAATCATGGGACAACTTCTTAGCATTTCCGAAATCAAAAGTCTCTATCCAGACGAATGGGTCCTGCTTGGAAATCCAATTATGGACGATAGCAAAATTGACGTTCTTTCTGGTATTCCTCTTTTTCACAGCAAGGACAAAAAGGAAGTTTGTTATATCGGAAGAGACAAGACTTCAAACTTTGATAAAATCACCCTGATTTATACAGGAACTTTCAGACCAACCAGAAAAATTACAGGCATCTTCAATCGCATTAAGAAATGACTTACAGGTTCAAACGTGAGCCAGAAAGTGGACTAATTCTGGTCAATGTTGAGGTTGACAACAAGTTTGAATTGAAAATGATTCTGGACACGGGAGCAACAAATACGACCATTGACAGTAATGCTTTGTATCTTCTCGGACACGACCTCAAAGACAGTATTGGTTCTGTTGAAATTGAAACGGCAAACGGAATAATTGAAACCGAAGTTTTTGAAATTGATTCATTTGCTTCCCTTGGACTAACAAAAGAAAAATTTCAAATCCAGGTTTATGACTTTTTAGCACACGGAATATTCTCTGATTATAACGGACTTCTTGGCTTGGATTTTCTGGAAGGAACCAAGTTTTGCATTGACACAAGGGAAAACCTAATATCCCTATCGTGACAATGAGCACTTCTGCCAACATTGTATTTCTGAAACCTGGCAGAGTCACTTCGCAGGAAGGGAAGTCACTCATAGGAAGTTCAGTGCTACAAATTGAAATTCAGTGCTAAAATCCCACTCCATCTCAAAGCACAGGCATGTTAGCGGCATGCTTGGGCGACCTGCAAACATGAAGCTTTTTAGCTTTGAACGAACATTTTTTTGATACGACTAAAACAAAGGCGAATGACAAAATACTACTTATACAATCCAATTTATACACTGCTTTTGGTATTCGTATTTTTTACCTCCTGCAACGGACAAGTAAAAACAAACACACCTAAAGACCCAAATAATTCCAAATCAAGCCCGGCAGTAATAAGAAACTTCAAGGCAATGGCTATGGCTCCCGATTTTGACACTACTTTAGTCAGTCAATATATCCGAAGTATTTTTCAGGATTCGAAAGGGAATTTATGGTTTGGTACTTTAGGCGAAGGCGTAGTACGGTATGATGTAAAAACATTAACCTATTTTTCCAATCCTGATGGTTTTAATAACAACACTGTTTATGCTATTAATGAAGATAAAAATGGTAATATGTGGTTTGGAACCGACCAGGGAGTTTATAAATATGATGGAAAAACATTCAGAAATTATAATCAGAAAGATGGTCTTAATCATATCGACATAAGTCGAAAAAGCATTCTTGTTGACAAATCCGGCACAATATGGGTAGGCACGCACGGTGGCGTTTACCAATATGACCCTTCAGCAGATATGAAAGGTGGTCAATGCTTCTCGTTGTTTCCATTACTCCCACCTATAAATGTTGCAGGCATTATGGAAGACAAAAATGGAAATATTTGGTTTGCTTCGTCTGATAAAGGTGTCTTTCGGTATGATGCCCGCATGCTGGACGGGCAGGAAAAAACGATTGTGAATTTCAATGAAAAACAAAGTTTGAGCGAGAACTATGCAGGTGGCATTGCACAAGACCCATTAGGCAATATGTGGTTTACCATGAAAGGCGGCATTTGTAAATTTGACGGCAAAACTTTTACAGAGTATACTCCAAAAGACGGCTTAGGCGGAACTGAGTTTTGGGGAATAATAATAGAACAGTCGGGTATTATTTGGGTAACAGCCCGAGGCAGCACCACAAGATTTGACCCTTCCGTTCCCTTACCAAATCCGAAAGCGTTTACCGTGTTTACATCCGCTGATGGTTTAAATTGTTGTGTTCAAAGTATGTTTCAAGATAAATCAGGAAATATGTGGTGGGGTACGGGTCAAGGCCTTATTCAGTTTAACGGCATTCGATTTTATCAAGTTAAGCAGAATGGACCGTGGTAGTTATGGACACTATGACACGACACGATAACGAACTTCTAACAACCTTTTGTCGGAATTTCAAACAGTTGTGCCTTGAACGAGCAGTAGCACGAACGCATAACATTTGCTTTAAAAAAGTGGGGCATGGTCACTTCGCAGGAGCTGAGTCACAAATAGGAAGTTCAGTGCAACGAAGGAAATTCAGTGCTAAAAGTCCACACCTTCTTAAAAAAAAGAATCGTTAGCAGGCATTATAAATCAGAATTCAATAAAAATTACCAATTAGCAGTCTATGATTGTATTTAACATAATTTACCACCTGAATTTTTGTGACAAGAGAAATGATCGTTCGCCTAAAATCACAATCTTTCCACTTTTAATATTGCTTTTTCTAGTGACAACAACCTCTATGGCCCAAAACAAACCATTGAAGGTTGGGGTGATAGGTTTGACACATACCCATGTGCATTGGATTTTAGGGAGACCAACAGACGATAAGGTAATAATAGTAGGTATTGTGGAAAGTAATATGGATTTGGCAAGAAGATATACACAAAAACATGGTCTATCCATGGATTTAGTACACACTTCAATGGACGAGCTCATTCGAAACACCAAACCTGAAGCAGTCCTTGCGTTTGGTACCATTTATGACCATCTTGAAATTGTTGAAAAGTTTGCTCCCTTGGGGATTCATGTCATGGTTGAAAAACCAATGGCTGTGAGTCTAGACCATGCAAAGAAAATGGAAACTTTGGCGAAAAAGCATGGCATTCAACTCCTTACAAACTACGAAACTACCTGGTATCCAACGGTACATGCGGCTCATGAACTATTAAATAACGATAGCGTTGGCAGTTTGAGTCAATTAATAATACGGGACGGACATAAAGGACCTTTGAAAATAGGGGTGAATAAAGAATTTTTAGATTGGCTTACTGACCCTGTTAAAAATGGAGGTGGGGCAATTACAGATTTCGGATGTTATGGGGCAAATATTGCCACCTGGATGATGAACGGAGAAAAACCCTTATCAGTTGTGGCAGTTACACAACAATTGCAAAAAGAAAATAACCCTAGCGTTGATGACGAATCAACCATAATTCTTACATATAAAAACGCAAAAGTTACCATACAGGCATCCTGGAATTGGCCAATAGGCAGAAAAGACATGGAAGTGTATGGAAAGAAAGGTGTAATTTATGCTGATAACAGGAATGAACTTAGAGTACGCATATCTGAGGGCTATGACGGATTTCATGAGTCCAAAAGAAGATTAAATGAGCGCACGTCTCCTCATAATGACCCATTTGCATTTCTTGCCGCTGTCATCAATAAAGAAATTTCTTTGACTAAATATGATCTTTCCTCACTTGAAAATAATATGATTGTTATGGAAATACTTGATGCCGCAAGATTATCTGCCAGAAAAGGAAGAGTTGTAAGATTGAAATAACAACGACCTGCCAATCGAGTAACCCAGGGGAATTTCACCCCAGGTTCCGCCGAGGCGGACAGGCTCTCACAGAACCGTGTTTGAAACTCTCGCTTTACAAGGCTCTTCAGGATCGTCTTTACCGTTTGGATCCTTTCCCTTTGAACGGATAACAAAACCAGTCCGTCTGCTGCCTGTGTAGAAACAAGTTCGGGCGGTCCTTCCATCGGGCATTGAGCCTGCGGAGGGCTTTCTCCTTCCACTTTTAAGTCAATTTTTCCGAACAGCACTAAAGTTGAAAGGTTGCAATGGCCCGCATCCATATTTCTTATGAATACCTGTTCTCATCCATATAACATTGCATTACAACGAAGGATTTAAAATATTAAAGTGGCCCTGGGTTCTGGTGTTTTTTTCTGGATTAACATTGAAATCCTTAAACCAAAATAACATGAGATATCCTTTCCTGTTTGCTTTTCTGTTTTTAAATTCTTTCCTCACATTTGGTCAGGCCAATTTAATAAGCATGAGAGGCAAACAATATCAATTGCTTTTCAATGATGATTTTTCTGCTCCAACTGTTGACACTACCAAATGGAATTTTCGCTCAGATGGTAAACACTGGAGTCAGCAAGTCGCCAAAAATGTGGTTCAAAAAAATGGCAATCTTGAGCTTCAACTTAAAAAAGAAACCTCAGGGATATATAGTTACACAGGTGCAGGTTTGATTTCTAAGGCAGGTTTTGATTACGGATACTACGAATCCAGAATCAAACTTCCTCCCGGAGATGGTTGGCATAGTGCTTTTTGGTTGATGACCCACGATGGCTCCGGAGGAACAGGCCCGAGCCAAACCAAACTCGAAGTCGATATTCTTGAAAATGATTCCCGGATCAACTATGGCTACCTGGTTGACCTGCACAAGTGGTATGACCCGTATATAAATTTCGGCGGAAAATATATTCCAGCCGAACCGTTAAAAACAGATTATCAAACGTTTGGCTGCCTGTTTGACATTGATAGTGTCTTTTATTTTTACAATGGGGCCCTCGTTGACAAGCGTTCTCTTATTGGACTGGAAACAAGCAAAATGAATATCTGGCTCACCTGTATTGCCTCTTTTCTGGGAGGCACAACGGCCGTAGATGATTCAAAACTGCCCTCCGCCATGCTGGTAGATTATGTTCGGTTTTATGGTTTGCCACCAACGCCACCTGCTGTTTCCATATCGCTTTTACCCAGCGCCGATACGTATGTACAGGGGGGAACAAATGCCTCCCGAAACTATGGTACAGCGCAGGTTCTAAGTACCAAAAAAAGCACAGACCTTAATTATTCAAGAGAAACACTGCTTCGCTTTGACATCAGCAGTTTTTCGTCCCAGGTGGATTCTGCCAAGCTCAGGATTTTTGCAGGATTGAGCGATACTAAAAATCCGAGCATTCTTACCCAAATCAAAGAAATTCCTTCAACCAATGTTTGGACAGAAACCACAACTACCTGGAACAACCGTCCTGCAGAAGCTGGCTTGGTTTTAGGGTCTTGTACCATTGCCGGAACCACCAAAAGATATTATGAATGGAACCTGACCGAATATGTAAAAGCCCAGAAAGCGGCAGGGAAAACCATTTTAAACCTTAAACTTTTTAATTCAACCAATACTTCCAGCCGAATCGATTTCAACTCAAAAGAGGCAATAGCAAACAAACCGATTCTGTTTCTGCGACCGGCTATCGCCAATCCGGTCATTCTCACCCAACCCCAAAACCAAAGTATTCCTCAGGGAGAAAAGGCTACCTTTTTTGTGGTGGCAACCGGACCCCAAACTCTGTTTTACCAATGGAGAAAGAACTCCATCAATATTTCAGGTGCCAATTCAAATACCTTAACCATTAATCAAGTGGCATTGGCAGATGCGGGTGCTTATTCGGTGGTTGTTGGTTATGGGCCTGGTACACCCTCAATTACAAGTTCGGCAGCCCAACTTTCGGTTAATCCCCCCAACCAAAAACCTAAAGCAACCATCATAACTCCTGTTTCAGGGGCAACTTATGCCGGCGGAGATGTTCTTGCTTTTTCAGGCTCGGGGACCGACCCAGAGGATGGCTCACTTGCTGCGTCCGGTTTTACCTGGTGGATACAATTTAACAAGTCCGGTCAGTTTTCAACGGTCCTGCCTCCATTTTCAGGATTTTCATCTGCCCAATACATTGTTCCAAATACAGGGGAATTGAGTACCCAGGTTTTTTACCGCATTTATTTGGTTGTAGCCGATGCGCAAGGGAAAAAAGATACCACATTCAGAGACGTTATTCCAAGACTTTCAAGCCTTACCCTCCAAACAATTCCGGCAGGAATGACCATTGGAATCGACGGTCAAACCTTTTCTGCGCCTTATACATTGACCGGTGTCCAGGGAATGATCAGAAACATTTATGCTCCAAGTCCTCAGGGAGGTTTCGCATTTTCGGTTTGGAGCCAGGGCGGGTCACAATCGCAAAACATTGTATTTCCCTCAACTCCAGGCACATGGTCGGCTGTTTTTTTGCCAGCCAGTTCAATCATTCTACATCCGATGGCCGACACGTATGTTCAGAGCGGGACAAGCTCGGCACTTAATTTTGGCTCAGCACCCACTTTTTCATCCAAAGCCTCCACCGATATTTTATGGATTCGGGAGGGTTTAATCCGATTTGATATTTCCTCTGTTGCAATGGGAATAGGCTCGGCCAAACTTCAGATGTATGGTGGATTAAGCGACAATTGGAATCCCACTGTTCAGGTAGATTTGAAAGAAATTCCATCTGGCAACAGCTGGCAAGAGTTAAATGTAACCTGGGATACCCGGCCCATGGAATCTCCCCCGGTTATTTCTTCCCAAACCATCGTCGGTTTTCCCAAAAAATATTATGATTGGGATTTAACTTCTTACCTGATAAGTAAAAAGGCTGCGGGGATAAACATCATCAATCTGAAAATGATCAATCCGGTGGTTACCGCAAGCCGGGTTGATTTTAATTCCAAAGAAGCGGGCAGCAATATTCCCCAATTGGTGATCACAGGAAATACTGGCAGCCGCCTTGGCTTTCCGGATGAAAAGTTAAAAGGGCCGATGTCTGAACCGCCTTCTTTTTTTCCCAATCCAACGGAAGGCTTGATGTATTGTAAAACCAGTTCCAATCAGATTTCAATTTCTACCATTCAGGGCAAGGATATAACGCATGAAATCCAAATAGAGGACCTGGCAGAAGCGAAAACGCTTGATCTTAGTGGATTACCAAATGGAATCTATTTGGTGAGGATAGAAAGCAAAACCTATAGGATAATGAAAGCCGGGAATTAAGGCTTGCATAGAAAGGGCAGATTCAAGGAAGAATGGCGGCATAATTTCCTTCTTTTAATTTGTCCACGTTTTATTTTGGGAAAGAGGGAGGCAAACATTTTTTTGGGGTATGCAGTATTTTTGTCTTAAAATCTAACCATTTGGGACTTAGTTAAACCTTCGCAGGATTGACTTTAGACGGGGAAACAAAACCAGCAAAAATCATTTGAAATAAAGCCTGAAGTTCTGACTTTTTTTGAACCGTGCTAAATACAGGGAGCTTAAATTGACGAAGGCGGGGTGGACCGTGTGAGGCACCCGATTGCCGAGAATAAATTCAAAACGATGAAAGAATATAAATTTTGTCAGAGCTGCGGCTTCCCACTGAAAAAAGACAAAAAAGGTGGAGGTTCTGAAAAAGACGGAACAACAAGCAAAAAGTTTTGCTCAATGTGCTATGAGAATGGTGAATTCCTAACTCCTCCAGAAATTGACACTGCGGAAAAGATGCAGAAGTTTTGCATCCAGGAAATGAAGAAAGACGGCATCAATTGGTTCTTTGCCTGGCTTGCTACCAGATCAATTCCAAAACTTGAGCGATGGAAACAATAAATGCTATTCTTTTTTTGCAAGAAATTATTCTCTGAATAAAACAAAATGAACAAGGAACAAATCATAGACTGGTTATTGGAAGGAGACATTTCTATTCGATACCAGGTTTATCGTGATTTGTTAGGATCTGACAAAAAGAATCTTCAAGACCGAATAGCAAAGGAAGGTTGGGGCTCAATAATTTTATCAAAACGTAATCAGGATGGACACTGGGGAGATAGATTCTATCAACCCAAATGGATTTCGACCCACTACACTTTACTTGACCTTCGGAATTTATATCTCCCACCAAACAATGAGGTTGTTCAAGAGACGATCGAACTGGTTTTAAAGAATTACCTTGCAGATGATGGAGGTATTCGATTGGGGCCATCCACATCACAGCGTAGTGACGTTTGTGTGAATGGGATGTTTTTGAATTATGCCTCCTACTTTAAAACATCTGAAAAGAAGCTACAATCCATCGTTGACAGTATTCTTAATGAGATTATGCCAGATGGAGGATTTAACTGCAGGACCACAAGGAGCGGTGCTAAACACAGTTCATTGCACTCCACCATATCTGTACTTGAGGGTTTTTCAGAATTTCAGAAAGCTGGACATAATTACAGGAAAAAGGAATTTCTCAGTGCTTTAAAAAGTTCAATTGAGTTTATCTTGCTTCATCAATTATTCTTGTCAGATAGAACAGGTAAAATTATTAATAAGGACTTTTTGAAACTGAGTTATCCTTGTAGATGGAAATATGATATTCTGCGAGCAATGGACTATTTTCAGTATGCAGGAATTGAATGGGACGACAGAATGAAACCTGCAATAGATGTTCTGAAGACCAGACAAAACAATGAAGGGTCCTGGAATATGCCAGCTGCTCATCCAGG